>JBBRHT010000205.1:0-4056 GCA_038222295.1 Lysobacterales bacterium | reverse complement strand
CACGACCAAGCTGGGTGCGCTGTTGCGCGAACAGCTCAACAGCAAGGCCGAGTAAGCGATGGCCATGCAACGGCCCGGCAACTGCCGGGTCGTTGTCGCTGCCCGCACGGACCGCCATCCCATGACAAAGTCCGAATTGATCGAAATCCTCACCCAGCGTCAGGGCCACCTGAAAGGGGAGGACGTTGATCTCGCCGTCAAATCCCTGCTGGAAATGATGGGAGGCGCGCTGGCCCATGGCGAGCGCATCGAGATCCGCGGCTTTGGCAGCTTCTCCCTGCATTTCCGCCCGCCGCGCACCGGCCGCAATCCCAAGACGGGTGATGCGGTTGCACTGCCGGGCAAGCACGTGCCGCATTTCAAGCCTGGCAAGGAATTGCGCGAGCGCGTCAGCACCGCCATTCCGCTGCCCGCCGACGACTGATCGGCTTCATCCCCCGGCAGCTGAACAATCCTGGGCACGTCGGCTAAGCTAGCGATTGCATCCGGAGCCTGAACCATGCGCCTGATTCGTTTGCTGGTTGCACTGTCGTGCCTCGCTGTTGGCATCGCCATCGGTGCACTCAATGCGCAGCCGGTCTCGCTCGACATGGGGTTCGCGACATGGCACGCGACATTGGGTGTCTGCGTGCTGATGGCCCTGCTGGTCGGCGTCGTGATCGGCGGCCTGGTGATCAGCGCCAGTGTCGTCGTGCCACTGCGCAGGCGCCTGCGACTGGTCGGGCGTCCCGTGGGTGACGCGACCGCGATTGAACCACCGGAACGCTGAGCGTGGATTTCATCAACCAATGGTTCTGGTTTTTCCTGTTGCTGCCCGTCGCCGCACTCAGTGGCTGGGTCATCGGCAGGCGCGGAGGCGAGCGCCATAGCGACAGCCAGGTCAGCAAGCTGTCGACCACCTACTTCCGCGGCCTCAACTACCTGTTGAACGAGCAGCCGGACAAGGCGATCGAGCTGTTCCTGCATATCGCCGAGCTGGACAAGGAGACCTTCGAGACCCAGGTCGCGCTCGGGCATCTGTTCCGCCGCCGTGGCGAAGTCGATCGCGCCATCCGCCTGCACCAGGCGCTGGTCCAGCGTCCTGACCTCAGTGATGCGCAGAAGGTGCAGGCGCTGCTGGCGCTTGGCGAGGACTACATGCGATCGGGCCTGCTGGATCGGGCGGAAACGGTTTTCTCCGATCTGGCGAAGATCGACCAGCGTGCGCCGCAGGCGCTCAAGCATCTCATCGGCATCTACCAGGCCGAACGCGACTGGCCCAAGGCGATCGAGAACGCCACCCGCTTCGAAGCCGCCACGGGCGAGCCGATGGGGAAACTGATCGGGCAATTCGAGTGCGAACTTGCGGAGCGCCAGCGCGCTTCCGGTGACATCGATGCAGCCCGCGCATCGATCGCGCGCGCCTACGCCGCCGATTCGACGTCCGTGCGCGCAGGCATGCTCGAGGGCAGGATCGAAATCGAGTCCGGTCACGACGCTGCCGCCATCCGCGCCTACGAGCGCGCTGCGCGGCATGATCCTGACTACCTTCCCGAAGTCCTGCCGCAACTGTTGTCCAGTTACGAGCGCGTCGGCGACAGCCCGGGCGCGCGCGCCTTCCTGAGCGAGATGTGCGAGCACTACCGTGGCATCGCGCCCGTGCTGGCGTTGACGCGACTGGTGGAGGCAGAGGAGGGGATCGCCGCCGCGCGAACCTACCTTGCCCAGCAACTCAAGGATCGTCCATCGGTCCGGGGAGAGGCCGCACTGATCGACCTGACGCTGGCCGAAGACGCCGACGCGGCGGCAACATTGCAGGATCTCAAGCACATCACAGATCAGCTGCTGGTCAGGAATCCCAGCTACCGCTGCAGCCGGTGTGGCTTCGGCGCGCGTAGCCACCATTGGCAATGCCCCAGCTGCAAGGAATGGGGAACGGTCAAGCCCCTGCTGAATTACGCCGTCGTGTGAACATGGCTGACGCGAGCTGGGAGCAGGCGAGCTCGAACCTGTCGGTTGTCGGCCTGGCTTATGTCGGCGCGTTTTTCGTCATTGCCGTCGCCGGAACGTGGCTCGCCCGCCACTATGCCCTGCATCGGCGCCTGCTCGATGAGCCCGGGGATCGTCGCAGCCATGCAACGGCAACGCCACGCGGCGGTGGCATCTCGATCGTCGTTGCGATGCTGGCGGCGATCGCGTTCCTGGCATGGCGTGTACCGACAGACGCAACGCTGTTGTGCGCCATCGGCGGTGGCCTGTGCCTGGTGGCTGGGATCGGCTGGGCCGACGACCACCGCCCGCTGTCGCCACTGCTTCGGTTGATCGTGCAGGCCTTCGCTTCGCTGCTGCTCGGCTGGGCGGTTGCCGACGCCGGCGGTGGGATTCCGGCGGCGATGGCAACCATCGTGCTGTCGATGGTGCTGGTCAATGTCTGGAATTTCATGGACGGCATCAATGGTCTTGCCGCCAGCCAGGCACTACTGGTGGCCTTGGGCTACGCGGCGCTGGCAGACCCGGGTGTCGCCACGTGGCTGGCGCTGGCGCTGGCGGCAGCATGCGCGGGCTTCCTTCCCTTCAATGCGCCAAGGGCGCGGGTGTTCCTGGGTGACGTGGGCAGCGGAGCGCTTGGTTACCTGCTTGCCGCGCTCGTGGCATTGATCGCCTTCGTGCACCCGGATTGGGCGCGCGCACCGGCGCTCCTGCTTCCCCTCTCGGCATTCCTGATCGATTCCTCGCTGACGCTGCTGGCGCGGATGGCAAATCGGCAGCGTTGGTGGCTCCCGCACACTGAACACGCTTATCAGCACTGGGCGAGCCGGTTGCAGCGCCATGGACCCGTCACCGCGGCCTATGCCGGATGGACCCTGGCCATGGTCATCGTCATGCTCTCGGCCAACACGCAGCGCCTTGCGGTTACCATGACAGCGCTGGCGGTAACGGGCTTTGCCGGATTGGCAGCCTGGTCGGCACTGCGGACCGCGACGAAGGACCGGACGAGGTAACAGGGAATGAGTGGATTGAGGGATCGCGTGAGTGTGGGGCTGCCCCGAGCGGCTGTTGTCCTGCACGACTTGCTCATGGTCTGGGTCGCCTGGACGGGCCTGCATCAGTTCCGATACGCCATCGCGGCATTGCCGCCGGTGCTGCCCTTGTGGTCGATGACGACCGCGATCGTGCTGGTCGCGCAGGGACTTGTCCTGTGGCAAGTGGGTCTTTATCGCGGGATCTGGCGATTCGCCAGCGTTCCCGACCTGCTGAACATCCTCAAGGCCAGCGTCGTCGGCCTGCTCGCCATCGTCATCGGATTGTTCCTGTACAACCGCCTGTACCAGGTTCCGCGAACCGTCCTGGTCCTTTACCCCGTGTTGCTCACCGCGTTGCTGGGCATGCCGCGATTGTTGTATCGCGCATGGATGGACTACCGGCTCAGCGGAAACGAGCAGGCGGTCCTGCGCGTCTTGATCCTGGGCGCCGGGCAAGCTGGCGAGGCCCTCGTCCGCGACCTGCGGCGGGGCGGGCATTACCAGCCGGTGGGCTTCCTGGACGATGCGCCCAAGCTTCGCGGAAGCCATCTGCAGGGCGTACCGATCCTCGGACGCATTGACGAAGTCGAGCGCATTGCGCCCGAGACCGCTGCGCGATTGCTGGTCATCGCGATCCCGTCGATCGATGCAGCGTCAATGCGGCGGATCGTCGCTGCCTGCGAGCGCACCGGGATTCCCTTCAGGACGGTGCCGCGACTGGACGACCTGCTGGAAGGCCGCTCACTGCCGGGCGAACTCAAGGAAGTGGCGATCGAGGATCTGCTCGGGCGCCAGCCGGTCACCCCCGACTGGAAGGCGATCCGCGGCTGGCTGGGTGGTCGCAGCGTGCTGGTGACCGGTGCCGGCGGCTCGATCGGCTCCGAACTCAGCCGGCAGTGCGCGCGGCATGGCGCGCGCCAGATTGCGCTGCTCGAAATCGATGAGCTCGCGCTCACGACCACCGAAGCGCAGTTGCGGCGCGACTTCCCCAACGTCATCTGCGTGCCGGTGCTGGGCGACTGCGGCGATCCGGCTGTCATCCGCCATGCGCTTG
>JBBRHT010000204.1:0-4081 GCA_038222295.1 Lysobacterales bacterium | reverse complement strand
GCGAGGTGTGGCTGCTGGGCGCGTCGCTGGGCGGCCTTGGCGCATTGATGTACGACAACCAGTGGCCGGGAACCATCGACGGCATGGTGCTGATGGCCCCTTACCTGGGCGAGAAACCGCTCCTGCGACAAATCGCGCAGGAAGGCGGCATCGCACGCTGGGATCCGGGACCGGTCCCCACACAGGTCGACGGGAACAACTTCCAGCATGAACTCTGGCGCGGCCTGAAAACTTGGTCACGCGACCCCTCGCGATCACGCAATGTGTGGCTGGCGTATGGGGACCAGGATTACCTGCGCGACACGATGCCGGCGTTGACGCCCTTGCTGCCCGCATCGCAGGTACTCGTCCGTCCGGGAAGCCACAGCTGGACGGTGTGGACGCCGGCCTCGGTCGAAATTCTCGCCGCCATCAAGGCGCGACACACTCACCTGGCACCGTGACGCAGCGACACCAGTGCCGATGCCCCGTCGGGAAACACCCGCGCGGCGATCCCCTGCTCCATCGCCAGCAGACGCCGAGCTCATCCTGGTTCTGGCGCTCGTGCCGGGTCTGCACCACCGCGAACCGCACGCCTCCGGATATCCAGCACAGCGACATTGCCGATCATCGCGGCCAGCTGCGGTTCCGGGATCACCTTGCCCGACAGGGCAGCGCGACCAGGATCCTGTCCAGCCCGGCCTGACTTGCGATCGCGAGGTCATGGCGCCAGCGGCGATAAGCCGCATCGGCGCCCCGGCCTCGCCATCGCGGAGCGCGCGAGACGCGGTCGTCGGTCCCTGGCTACCCCGCTCAGGCCTTGTCCTGGCGTCCCGACTGGCTGCCGTAGCGCAACCACAACTCCGCCGTGGTCTCGTTGTCGAACACCCGCGCGTCGAAGCCCGCCTCGCGCGCGAAGATTTCGCAATACTCGACGCCCTGCAACCCGAACGGCTTGACGTGGGCGATGCGCAAGTCTTCCAGTCCCTGGCCGCGCATGTCATCCACCAGCGCCTGCCATTCGTCCGCGCGCAACGGCTGTCCCCGGGTCTCGTCGATCAGCAGCACCGTGCCAGCGCGACGTTCCCGCACCTGCAAGGCGATCGCGCGCCAGCAATCGACCGTCGCGGCATAGCTCCCCAGGCCCGTCGCCTTCACCCGCACGCCGGTGCGTGTCGGGCGGAAGCTGACGGTGTTCGCGCTGCCATCCGGCTGGGCCTGGGTGCTGTTCATCCGAGCGCGGCCTCGATGTCCGCCTCCAGCGACTGCGGCGTCTCGGTGGGGGCATAGCGCCGGAGCACCCGGCCATCGCGACCGACCAGGAACTTCGTGAAGTTCCATTTGATCGCGTCGATGCCCAGGATGCCGCCCTTTTCCGACTTCAGCCACGTCCACAAGGGGTGGGCATGGGAACCGTTGACGTCGATCTTGGCGAACATCGGGAAGTCGACATCGAAGTTGAGCGAACAGAAGTCGCGGATCTCGGTGTCGTCGCCGGGTTCCTGGTGTCCGAACTGGTCGCAGGGGAAACCCATGACGACGATGCCGCGATCGCGGTACTCGCGCCACAACCGCTGCAGGCCCGTGTACTGCGGGGTGAACCCGCAGCGCGAGGCGACGTTGACGATCAGCAATGCCCTGCCGGCGTATTGCGCCAGTCCATGGGGACGGCCGTCGATATCCGTCGCACTGAAGTCGAAGGCCGTGGTCATGGGCGGATACTCCACCTGAACGTGAAGCGATGGCGTGAACGGCTTGATGCCCAGGGCCGTGTCGATGTCTTCCGGGTAAAAGGCATTGCCGTCCTTGAGGACCAGCGCGACCTTTCGGATGTCGGACATATGGACCGTGGGGTCGCCGTCGACGAGGATCAGGTCGGCGCGCTTGCCAACGGCGACGGAGCCACGGTCGTCAAGGACGCGCGCATATTTCGCAGCGTTCCATGTCGCCACCTGCAACACCTGCGACGGCGTCAGCCCGGCCCGGACATAGAGCTCGAGCTCGTGCTGGAGGGTGAAGCCCGGCAGTTCATCGGTGCCGGCCTCGATCGGCACGCCGGCCTTGTACGCACGCCCGACGAACTCGACCATCTTGTCGAATGACTGCGTGTAGCGCGCGGCCGTTGCGTCGTCGGGGATCTTCATTTCGGCGGCGCGGCGGCCGCGCTGGACGTCCGGGGGCAGGTGATCGGCGATGTCGGCCACGATCGGCGACATCTCGCCATCGCGCTGGTGCAGGAATTCGAATGTCGCCAGCGTGGGGTCGATGACCGTCTTGTGCGACACCAGCAATGCGATGAAGTCCTGCACCGGCTTGCCGTCCAGGTCCAGTCCGGCCGTCTTTTCCGCCGGAAGATAGAAGCGCTGCAGCGTGCGCGTATCGGTCTTGTCGTCGACGAAGAAATTCAGCACCAGCTGGTTGGCGTGCTGGATTTCATCGTAGCCCTGCTCGACGACGTCCTGCGCCCGCATGAAGGCCGGCACATGGCCGCTGACGCGCATGCCCCTGCCGTGCGCGTAGGCGGCAACCGGGCGGACGAGGTCTTTGGGGAACGAGCTGTAGATCTTGATCTGCGGATAGCCATGGGCGTGGTACCAGTCGACCGCATGCTTGGCTTCCGCCAGGTCCTTGATCACGAATCCATTGCGCGCCGACATCGGGCTTTCGCCTTCGATGAAGCCGGCTGGCACGATGTGTGGCGACAGCAGTTTGCCGTCGTTGCCGTCGGCGATCAGCTGCTGCAACGTGGCATTGTCATTGCCCATGTCGCGGATGCTGGTGATGCCGGCCGCCATGTGCAGGCCGCCATCCCAGGCACTGAAGTGGGCATGCATGTCGAACAGCCCGGGCAGCAGGAGACGATTGCCTGCGTCGACGACGTGGTCCGCCTTGGCAGGCATCGCGCCGGCGGCGGTGATGGCCGCAATGCGGCCATCCTTGAGCAGCACATCCGAGGTCGCCCCGACGGTGGCGTGTTCGCTGTCGAACACCCGCACGTTCCGGAGCAGCGTCGTGCCCCCCAGCGGGTGCGCCAGGCGCCGCTGCAGGTCGACCAGGGCCCTGGCCTCCGCCTGCTTCTGCGTGGCCTCCAGCGCGTTGCCGTCGGCTTCCCACCCGTGCTCGATCAGCTGCAGGAAGCCCGGGGCGATGAAGGCGAACAGGCGTGGACTGGCGTCGGTTGTCGCCCAGACGAAGGTCGGGGTGAATCCGATCCCGGTCAGCGCCAGCAACTGTACGGCACGCTTGTTGGGGCCCTGCCCAACCTCGGCACCAGCCACCTTGCGCATCGTCAACGTGCCGCTGGGGATCAACGGCAGTTTCCCGTCGGGGCGTCGCGCCAGCGCACTGATGGCGACCGACCACGCCGCCGGCGATCCGGCGAGCGGTGTGTACATGCCGCCGCCCTGGATGGCCTGGCTGCCCTTGTCGGACTTGGACTGCCAGGTGACCTGGTCGCCGCTTCGGGTGAACGTCTCCGCGACCGGTGCGCCGAACGTCGATGTGCCCTGCAGCTGGTAATGGCTGAAGGTACCGTCAGGCGCCAGCGAATAGGCTTCCCGGGTCTCGGGGCCGCGCCCGTTGTCCTTGAAGATGAAATCGACGTGCGTGATGCCGTCGTCGCCCTGCTCGACGATGGCGTGGCCGGCGTTCTTGCCGCCATCGACCAGGGCCTCGTACGTGATCGAATGTGCAGCAAGCGCCGGGCCGGCGAGCAGCAGGCCCAGGCAATATCCAGGAAGACGGCTCATGCGGGTCCCCGATACAGGAAGGCCGAGTCTAAACCCGATTTCGGCCACCAGCGCGGGGCCCCGCAGGCTGGATCAAGGCAGGTCCAGCCGCCGGTCTGTCAGTGGGAACTGCCCGGTTGCGAGACCTGCTTCACCACTTCGGCGGTGCGACTGTCACCGCCAGCGCGGGCGATATCGGCCTGCGCAACGATGCCGGTGACCAAGCCCTTGGCGTCCACGACCAGCACGCGTCGGATCTGCTGGTCTTCCATCACATCGGCGACCTGGGAGAGGCTGCTGTCCTGGGAAACGGTCGTTGCCGGCGACGTCATGTAATCGCTGACGGTAGCGGCTGTGTCGATCCCTTGTGCGAC
>JBBRHT010000203.1:0-4119 GCA_038222295.1 Lysobacterales bacterium | reverse complement strand
GACCCGGGCGCCCCGCAGGTGGTTCCGGCGCTCGCCGTGGTCGTTCCGGTCGGCAACCTGCGCTTCGGCGCCAGCGTCAACGCGCCGTTCGGCCTGAAGACCAAGTACGACGCGGACTGGGTCGGCCGTTACAACGCGGTGACGTCGGACGTGAAGACCGTCGACTTCACCTTCTCCGCGGCATGGGCGATCAACGACCGCTTCTCGGTCGGCGCCGGCGTCATCTACCAGCGCACCAACGTGACCCTGTCCAACGCGGTCGATTTCGGCACGGCGCTGTGTGCCAGCTCGGGCAACGTCCTCAACTGCTTCAACCCGGCGTTCCCGTTCCACCCGCAGGGCAATGACGGCTTCGTCGAGGTCAAGGGCAACGACAACAGCTATGGCTGGCTGCTCGGCACGCAATGGCGTCCGACCGACAACTTCACCATCGGTTATTCGCACCGTTCCAAGATCGACCACACGCTCACCGGCAACGCCGACTTCACCCTGCCCGCGAGCGTCGCGGCGACCTTCGGCGCGCTGGGCGTGACGGCTTACAACGACGGTGCGATCTATGCCCCGCTGACGACACCGAGCGTCGACACCCTCAGTGCGCGCTGGGACATCAACCAGCAGTTCCGCATGATGGCCGACCTGCAGCGCACGGGCTGGAAGTCGCTCAAGCAGGTTGCGGTCTATCGCGCGGATGGCACGCCCCTGGGCGCGGCCGAGGCATTCGACTGGAAGGACACGACCTACTTCGGCATCGGCGGCGAGTGGGACATGAGCGAGGCCTTCACGTTCCGTGCCGGTATCGGCCGCGATGAGTCGCCGACCAACGACACGACGCGCACCCCGCGGCTGCCGGACAACACGCGCCACCTGTACTCGGTCGGCATGACCTGGCGTGCGACGGATGCCTTCAGCGTCGACGCGGCGTTCCAGCGCATCACCATTGCCAGCCCCACCATCAACGTGGTGTCGTCCAGCGGCTCGCGCCTGACGGGCGAATTCAGCGGCCACGCAAACCTGTTCGGCATCGCCGCGCAATATCGTTTCTGATTGCTACCGACATGGCATGAAAAAAACCCCGCTCCGGCGGGGTTTTTTCATGCAGTGAGCTGCCCGGTCATTCGCCCAGCGTCAGCAGCGATGCGTTGCCGCCGGCCGCGGTGGTGTTGACGGTGACGGTCTTCTCGGTGGCGAAGCGCGGGACGTAGTGCGGGCCACCGGCCTTGGGCCCGGTTCCCGATAGCCCCTGTCCGCCGAACGGCTGCACGCCGACGACCGCGCCGATCTGGTTGCGGTTGACGTAGATGTTGCCGACGTTGGCGCGTGCCACGATGCGCTCGACGGTGGCGTCGATGCGCGAATGGATGCCGAGCGTCAGGCCATAGCCGGTGGCGTTGATGGCGTCGATGACCTTGTCCAGCTCCGACGCCTTCCAGCGCACCACGTGCAACGCCGGGCCGAAGACCTCGCGCCGCAGGCGTCCGATCGAATCGATCTCCCATGCGCTGGGCGCGAAGAAGCTGCCATGCGCCGTGCGTTCCGGGTCCAGCCGGACCTGGCCGATGCGCTTGGCCTCGGTGTGCATGCGCACCGCATGGTCGTCGAGCAGGCACAACGCATCGGCGTCGATCACCGGCCCGATGTCGGTGGACAGCAGGCCCGGATCGCCGACGGTCAGCTCGGCCATCGCACCGGCCAGCATGGCGACGACCTTGTCGGCGATGTCCTCCTGCACGAACAGCACGCGTGCGGCCGAGCAGCGCTGCCCGGCCGAGGTGAACGCCGATGCCATCGCATCCTTGACCAGCTGCTCGGGAAGCGCGGAGGAATCGCCGATCAATGCGTTCTGGCCGCCGGTTTCGGCGATCAGCACGCCGATGGGAGCATCGCGCGCGGCCAGCGCCCGGTTGATCGCGCGTGCGGTGTCGGTGGAGCCAGTGAATGCGACGCCCGCCACGCGCGGGTCGCGCGTGAGCGCCGAGCCCACGGTGGCGCCGTCGCCGGGCACGAACTGCAATGCCGCTTCCGGCACGCCGGCTTCGTGCAGCACCTTCACCGCCGCGTATCCGGTCAGGTTGGTCTGCTCGGCCGGCTTGGCGATGACGCTGTTGCCCGCCGCCAGCGCGGCCGCCACTTGTCCTGCGAAGATCGCCAGCGGGAAATTCCACGGACTGATGCAGGCGAAGACGCCGCGCCCGGACAGCTGCAAGGTGTTGGATTCCCCGGTCGGCCCGGGCAGCGTCGTCGGCGTGGCGAACAGCGCGCGCGCCTGGCCGGCGTAATAGCGCAGGAAGTCCACCGTCTCGCGCACCTCGGCAACGCCGTCGGCGACGGTCTTGCCGGCTTCGCGGGTGCACAGCGCGATGAAGTCGGGCATGCGCTGCTCGAACAGGTCGGCCGCGCGTTCGAGGATGTCGGCACGCGTCGCCGCCGGCGTGCGGTTCCAGCCGTCGTGCGCGCGCACCGCGTTGTCCAGTGCGCGCTCGACGGTGACGCTGTCGGCAGGCTGCCAGCGACCGACGACCTGGCGGTGGTCGGCGGGATTGACCACGGCGATGTCGGCGCCCTGGGAGACCGCGCCCGGCACCAGCGGCCCGGCCCGCCAGTCGCGCACGGCCGCGTTGACATGCGCGGCGAGCGCGCGCAGCTGATCGTCGTTGGCCAGGTTCATGCCCATTGAATTGTCTCGGTCCGCGCCGGCGGCGCGGTAGATGTCGCGTGGCAGCGGGATGCGGGGATGCGGGACGGAGTCGAACCCGGCAACGGTTTCCGCCGGGTCGCGGATCAGGTCGTCGATCGCGACGGTGTCGTCGGTGATGCGATTGACGAAGCTGGAATTGGCCCCGTTTTCCAGCAGGCGGCGCACCAGGTAAGGCAGCAGGTCCTCATGCGATCCCACCGGCGCATACACGCGGCAGGGCACGGCCAGTCGATCATCCGGGATGACTTCGGCGTACAGGTCGTCGCCCATGCCGTGCAGCTTCTGGAATTCGAAAGCCCGTCCCGCGGCAAGCCGATGGATCGCGGCGATGGTCTGCGCATTGTGGGTGGCGAACATCGGGTAGATCGCATCGGACGCATCGAGCATCCGGCGCGCATTGGCCAGGTAGCTGACATCGGTATTGGGCTTGCGCGTGAACACCGGGTAGCCCTGCAGCCCGTCCACCTGCGCACGCTTGATCTCGCTGTCCCAGTACGCACCCTTGACCAGCCGGACCGGGATCTTGCGGCCGGACCTGCGCGCGAGGCGCGCGATGAAATCGATCACGAACGGCGCACGCTTCTGGTAGGCCTGCACGGCAAGGCCGTAGCCATGCCAGCCATCCAGGGACGGATCGACGCAGGCGGCGGCGATGACATCCAGCGAGAGCTCCAGCCGGTCGGATTCCTCGGCATCGATGGTGAAGCCGATGCCGTGCGACCTGGCCAGCCGCGCCAGCTCGAGCACCCGCGGCACGAGTTCGGCCAGCACGCGTTCGCGCTTGGCGTGTTCGTAACGCGGGTGCAGCGCCGAGAGCTTCACCGAGATGCTCGGCGCGGCGAAGACGTCGTCGAAGTCGCCGCTGGTGCCGATCGCGTCGATCGCCACGCGATAGGCCTGCATGTAGCGCACGGCATCCTGCGCGGTCAGTGCGCCTTCGCCGAGCATGTCGAACGAGTACCGATACGCGCTGTTGTCGCCCTTGCGCGAGCGCGTGAGCGCCTCGCCGATGCTGCGTCCCATCACGAACTGGTGGCCCATGATCCGCATCGCCTGGCGCACCGCAACGCGGATCACCGGCTCGCCGAGGCGCCCGACCAGGCGCTTGAAGGCGTTGTGGACGTCGCGCTTGGTGTCGTCGGCCAGGTCGACCAGGTGGCCGGTCAGCATCAGCCCCCAGGTCGAGGCGTTGACCAGCACCGAATCGGACTGGCCCATGTGCCGGCGCCAATCGGCCTCGCCGAGCTTGTCGCGGATCAGCTTGTCGGCGGTGTCCTGGTCGGGGATGCGCAGCAGCGCCTCGGCCACGCACATCAGCAGCACGCCTTCCTCGCTGCCCAGGTCGTATTGGCGCATGAAGGCCTCGATCGCGCCCTGGTCGCTGGCGCGCACGCGCACGCGGCGCACGAGGTCGGCGGCAGTGG
>JBBRHT010000202.1:0-4133 GCA_038222295.1 Lysobacterales bacterium | reverse complement strand
ATCGCGTTGCTGTGGTCGGCGCTCACGGCGGTCGACCGCATGACGTGGTTCATGGAAGTGATGTGGGTCATCGTCGGGATTCCGGTGCTCGTGTGGCGATGGAAGCGATTCCCGTTGACGCGCCTGCTGTGCTGGTTGCTCGCGGCGCACGCGTTGGTGCTGATCGAGGGTGGTGCCTACACCTATGCGCGGGCGCCGCTGGGGTTCTGGTTGCGCGACGCATCCAACGCCGTCGGCATCGCCGTCCAGCGCAATCCCTGGGATCGCGTCGGTCATTTCATGCAGGGTTTCGTGCCGGCGATCCTTGCGCGCGAATTGCTGCTGCGTTGCACGCCGCTGCGGCGCGGCGGTTGGCTGGTGTACCTGGTGCTCGCCGTGGCCCTGAGCTTCTCGGCATTCTTCGAGCTGATCGAGTGGTGGTCCGCCCTGGCATTCGGCGCCGACGCCGATGCGTTCCTCGCCACCCAGGGCGACCCATGGGATACGCAGTGGGACATGTTCACCTGCCTGGTCGGCGCGGCCGTGTCCCTGCTGCTGTGGTCGCGATGGCACGACCGGCAGCTGGGCAAGGCCGTGGTGGGGTAAGGGAACCGGACCCCCGGTGCGGGGCCCGTCCTGCGGCGTCACGAAACCGTCGGAGTCCATGGAGGCGACCCAGCCAGGCTCATCCGTGCCGGCACCTGTCCGCTTTTCGTCCCTCTGACGTTTGAACCTGACGCAAGCCGTTCGCAGTGGTGAGTCACCGGCTTTCTCCCGCGGCGCATCGCAGCAAGGGCGTGCAATCCGGAACCCGGACGCGGATACGTCCGTGTCCGACCATCACCCACGGAGGACTTTCCATGCACTTCCCCAAGGCTGCAGTTTCCGTTTCGTTCGGCCTGCTGGCGCTCGCCGCCGGTGTGTCCGCCCTTGCCGCCAACAAGGCCACGGCAGGGGACGGCTTCCAGCCGTCGAGCAAGGGCTGGGCGACGGCCTACAACGCGGGCGACGCGGACAGGATCGTGGCGATGTATGGCAAGGATGCCGTGGTGATGCCGCCCGACGTACCCGCCGTCACGACGTCAGCATTGCACGACTACCTGGTCAAGGACATCGCGACCTCGAAGAAAGCCGGTATCACCCTCGCCATCGTCGATGGCAAGTCGGCGAGCTCGGGCAACCTGGGCTGGCACGAAGGAACGTTCACCGTCGCGGACACGAGCGGCAAGACCGTCGGCACGGGCAAGTACGTCGAAGTGTGGGAACGCAAGGACGGCAAGTGGACGATGATCCGGGACATCTGGAACAACGACGCGCCCGCGCCGCCTGCACCGGCAACACCGTAAGACCTGATTGTCCGAACCCGATGCGTTGGTCCATCGATCAACGCACCCGTCGGATCGGTCGCCCGGGCGGGCGTGGCAATTACTCCTGCATCGAGACTGGCATTCCGGTCTTGGCGACCGTTGCCACGGCGGCCGCGCTCCAGTTGGTCATGCGGATGCAACCGTTGGACTCCGATTTGCCGATGCGCGTGGGGTTCGGCGTGCCGTGGATGCCGTAGTGCTCCTTGCTCAGGTCGATCCAGGTGGTCCCGACCGGATTGTTGGGACCGGCGGGGATTTCGGCCTTCTCGTCCGTCTTCTTGGTGCCGGCGATCAGCTTCGGATCGAAATACCAGACGGGATCGCGCTTGACACCGGTGACCTTCCATTCGCCGATGGGTAGCGGGAATTCTGCGCTGCCGGTGGTGACAGGGAACTGCGCAAGCACCTTGCCCGCGCTGTCCTCCAGCATCAGCGCGCCATCGGACTTGTCGACGACGATGCGTTTCGGCACGGGCAGGGCATCGGCCGGCGTGACGTACGGAACAGTGAGTGTCGTGCCGGCGGTGGCGAGGTCGGCGTCCGGATTGAGCTTCTTCAGCAGGCCCGTGCCGATATGGAATTGTTCGGCCAGCTTTTCCTCGACCGACCCGTAGGGGAGTGACTTCAGCTTCGCCATGTCGGCGGGTTTCCTGGGTGTGGCTTCGAATGGCCCGGTGATGTCATCCGCAGTCAGCGTGTAAGACATCAACACGGGCGCAGTGTCGGTATCGAGCGCATCCCAGGTCTTGCTGTCGAGCGCGCCGCTGGGCTCGATGCCGTTGGCGCGCTGATAGGCCGTGATTGCCTTGGTGAGGTTGCTGCCCTTGGCGCCGTCGATCTCGCCGGGCGAAAAATGCGCGCGCTCCAGCAACACCTGCGCACGCAGCACGCTGTCCTTTGGAAGTCCGGCATCTGCCGGTGCTGCCGTGACGGCAGGCGCGATCTCATCGGGTGCGCTTGCGTCCACGGATGCCGGCGCGGCCGTGGCTACCGACGCGTCAGGCGGGAGACTGACCGGCGGCATCGCCGCGTCAACGCTGCTCGCGGCCGGTGGGACGGTCGATATGGCAGGTTCCGCGGAGGTCGCCGGGGCCGGAGGCGCAGTGCTGGCAGCGTCGGGGCTGGGCGTGCCGGTGCAGGCCAGCAACAGGAGCGGGGCGAGCGCCGCCGGCAGGGCGCGGACGGCAAACGGGATCTGGAACGCAGGCATGGCACACCGTATGGATGGGTTCGAAGCCCATCCTTGCGGGTCGCGATTGGCCACGGTGTGAATACGGACGCTGGATCAGGGCGGCTGATGGTTGCCGTACAGGAAAGTCGCGACCAGTCCATGGCGCATGGTTCGTGGAGACCCTCTAAAGTGTGCAGTCACCCGGCCCATGGCCGACCACCTGCGCAAACGGACAGGCCATGATCAACAACGATGTATTGCGCAGCATCCGATACATGCTCGACCTCGGCGACAGCAAGGTCGTCGAGATCATCAGGCTGGCCGATGCGGATTTCCCCATTGCGAAGGAGGACGTCCAGGCATTCCTGAAAAAGGACGACGACGCGGGCCATGTCGCGTGCAGCGACCGCGTACTGGCGCACTTCCTCGATGGACTGATCATTTATTACCGCGGCAGGAACGACGGCCTGCTACCGCGGCCGGTGGAGAAGCGCATCACCAACAACGTTGTGTTGAAGAAGCTGCGGGTCGCCTTCGAGTTGAAGGATGTCGACATGCACCAGGCCTTCGAGGACGCCGGTTTCCCGGTGTCCAAGCCGGAACTGTCCGCGTTGTTCCGCCAGCCCGACCACAAGCACTTCCGCCTGTGCGGCGACCAGATGCTGCGAAACTTCCTCAAGGGACTGACGTTGCGCGTGCGAGGCGCGTAAGGTCCACTCCGCGCAATGCGTATCCTCGCCAGCGGGCGCCTGGCTAATTCACTGGCGTCTCGACAGCATCCGCACCGACTTCGCGTTTGGCTTGCTCACCAAGCTTTCGCAGCCGGTCGCGTTCGGCGCGGTACATCGCCTGGGTCTTGCCCTCGCTGAGCGACTGCGCGCTGGCCAGCGCGGAGCGCGCCCGGGTGAAATCGCCGACGCGCTGGTACATGCGGGCCAGCGCCGCGTAGAAGCGATGCTCGTCGGGTTTCAGCTGGATCGCGCGCCGCGCGCTGGCGATGGCGCGCGGGAAGTTGCCGGCGCGCTCGTAGTCCAGCGCCTGCAGGAACTGCTGCAATGGATCGCGTTGCTCGACGCGCGATAGTCGTTGCCGGTATTCCACCTCGCGCCGGTCGCCCCGGATGTGCATCAGCTGCACCATGTTGAACAGCGCACTGGCGTCTGTCGGATCCAGCGCCAGCGCCGTGCCGTAATTGCGCTCGGCGGTGGCGGCGTCGCCGTTGTGCAGCGCGATCACGCCGGCGTTGCTCCAGAGGGTCGCATAGCGCGGGTCCAGCGCCAGCGCCACGTCCATGTCCTTCAATGCGGCGTCCATCCGGCCTTCCTGCAGGCGATCCACGGCCACGTTGTTGTAATAGTGCGCCAGCAGGCGCTCGTGCGAGACCCCGACCGGCGGACGCGGCAGGAACACCAGGTCCGCGGCCGGATCCACCGTGTAGCGATGCCCACCGATGCGCACGCCGGCGTTGATGTGGTTCTCGCGATAGATCGTGCCCTCGACCTAGCGCCAGGACAGCGTCTCGCCGATCTCCTGCGGATACGCATCGAGCCCTGCTTCCTTCGCAAGGGCCACCACCAGCAAGGTGAAGGTCAGGCAATTCGCCTTGCGCAAGGCGT
>JBBRHT010000201.1:0-4151 GCA_038222295.1 Lysobacterales bacterium | reverse complement strand
CAGGATCCAGGCCGGGAAGATCGAGCCGGTGTGGCACCACATCGTCGACGAAGTGCTGGGCGACGAAGCCGGCGTCACCGGATTGCGGGTGAAGTCGACACTGGATGGCGCCACGCGGGATCTCGTCATCCACGGCTTGTTCGTTGCGATCGGACATACACCGAACACGTCGTTGTTCGAGGGCCAGCTGGCCATGAACAACGGCTACATCGAGATCCGGTCCGGCCTCTCGGGCGGCGCCACGGAAACCTCGGTCGGCGGCGTATTCGCCGCTGGTGACGTCGCCGACCAGCATTACCGCCAGGCAATCACGTCGGCCGGATTCGGCTGCATGGCGGCACTGGATGCCGAGAGGTTTCTCGACAAGGACGTCTGATGCGCGTCCCCGTCCATTGAAGGCCGCGTCTTGAGCAGTGTGCGCACCATTGCCGCGCTTGGGGATGTCCCGGCACCGCAATGGGATGCGCTGCACGACGGACGCAACCCGTTCGTCTCCCATGCATTCCTGGCGGGCATGGAGCGCCATGGTGTCGTCCGCGCGCGTAATGGTTGGATGCCGCACCACCTGACCGTGTGGGATGGCGATGCGCTCATCGCCGCGGCGCCCGGTTACCTCAAGACCAACTCGCATGGCGAGTTCGTGTTCGACCACGCGTGGGCGCATGCCTATGCGCGCCATGGCCTGGACTACTTCCCCAAGTGGCTGTGCGCCGTGCCGTATACGCCCGTCACCGGGCCTCGGCTGCTCGCCCGCGATGACAGCGCCCAAAAGGCGCTGCTCGATGCCGCAATCGCCGAGGCGACGAGGCACAAGCTGTCGTCGGCGCACGTGAACTTCATTACCCCCCAAGAAGAAGAAGCCTTCGGAGCCGACTGGCTTGCGCGCATCGACATCCAGTACCACTGGCGCAATACATCGGGCTGGACGGACTTCGATGCGTTCCTGGCATCGATGGACCACAAGCACCGCAAGAACATCCGGCAGGAGCGCGCAAAGGTCGCGCGGTCTGGCGTCACGCTGCGCGTCGTCCACGGTGGCGAGGCCAGCGCCGGCGAGCTGCAGGCGATGCATGGCTTCTATCTGCAGACCTTCGCCGAGTACGGCAATACGCCGGCGTTGACCCTGCCATTCCTGCAGCACCTGGCGCGGACGATGCCGCGGCAACTCGTGCTGATCCTGGCGCAGCGCGGCGAGGACATCATCGCCGGTGCCCTGTGCCTGCGCGGCGGCGACACGCTGTACGGCCGTTATTGGGGCGCGAGCGAAACGGTTCCCGGCCTGCACTTCGAGACCTGTTACTACCAGGGCATCGACTATTGCCTGCGCGAGGGACTGTCGACCTTCGAGCCGGGCGCCCAAGGCGAGCACAAGCTGGCACGTGGATTCCTGCCGGCAATCGTCCGCAGCCGGCACTGGGTCGCCGAACCCGTCTTCGCCCGGGCGCTTGCCCCGTGGTGCAGCGAGGAAGCTGCTGCGATCCTGCGATACAAGGCCTTGCTGGACACGCACACGCCGTTCCGCAACGCCTGATCACACTGTGGCCATGCAACTGACATTGCCCTGGCTGGATGCCGATCCGACCGCCGCGTTTCCACCTGCCGGCTCGGCGCTTGCCGAGCCGCCGGGACTGCTGGCCGCTGGCGGCGACCTGTCCCCCGCGCGGCTGTTGAATGCCTATCGCAATGGGATTTTCCCCTGGTTCTCCGAAGGGCAACCGTTGCTGTGGTGGTGCCCGGATCCGCGCGCGGTATTCCGTACCGACGCCGTGCTGTTATCGCGTCGCTCCAGGCGGCAGCTCCGGGCCTCCCCCTGGATGCTGCGATCAGATACGGCATTCGACGATGTGGTCGCTGCCTGTGCGCGCACGCCACGGCCCGGCCAGAAAGGGACATGGATCACTGCTGGCATGCAGGCCGCCTACGGGCGATTGCATCGCATGGGACACGCGCACTCGGTCGAGGTGTTCGATGACGGGCGTATCGTCGGCGGCATCTACGGGGTTGCGATCGGCCGGATGTTCTTCGGCGAAAGCATGTACAGCGGCGTACCGGGGGCATCGAAAGCTGCATTGGCCGGCCTCGCCTTTCGCCTTCGCGAATGGGGCTGGCCGCTGATCGATGCACAGGTCGAGAACCCCCACCTGGACAGCCTGGGTGCGGAATCCTGGCCCCGGGAGCGATTCCTGCGGAAGATCGCGGCATTGACGGCCGCCGCTGAGCCGGTCGGAGTGTGGACCGTGCGTTTCGGCGAATTGGCGGCGGCCAGCCTGTCCCGATGACCCCCCTTTTTGCGCCTGCAGTGCCGCCCGTGCCAGAATGCCCGACTTTCCCGGCGGCATTCCGCCTGGGCGCACAGGCCTGTCGCCTGTCAATCGCGTTGCAACACCAGGAAACACATGGCGAAAGATGACGTCATCGAATTTGAAGGCACGGTCTCCGAAACGCTCCCGAACACCATGTTCCGGGTGAAGCTGGAGAACGGCCACGAGATCATTGCCCATATTTCGGGCCGGATGCGGAAGAACTACATCCGCATCCTCACCGGCGACAAGGTCAAGGTCGAAATGACCCCTTATGACCTGAGCAAGGGCCGCATCACCTACCGGATGAAATAATCCGAAAGCCGGCCAGGAAAAAGGCGGCCATCGGCCGCCTTTTTTGTTGTCCCCGCCGGGCTTACACCGTGACCGGAAGCAGCTTCTCCGGCTCGGGCTCGGCGTCCACGACCAGCTCGCCATCCTTGACGTCGATGCTGACGCGGCCGCCACGCACGAGCTTGCCGAACAGCAATTCGTCCGCCAGCGGGCGCTTGATCTTGTCCTGGATCACGCGCGCCATGGGCCGCGCGCCCATCAGCGGGTCGAAGCCATGTTGCGCAAGCCACTCGCGTGCCACCGGGGTGGCGGACAGGCTGACGTTCTTCTCGTGCAGCTGCGCTTCGAGCTCGATCAGGAACTTGTCCACGACGCGCAGGATGTGGTCCAGCCCCAGCGCCTGGAACTGCACGACCGCGTCCAGCCGGTTGCGGAATTCCGGGCTGAAACTCTTGCGGATGACCTCCATGGCGTCGGTGCTGTGGTCCTGCCGCGTGAACCCGATCGTGCGACGCGCCGCCAAGGCCGCGCCGGCATTGGTGGTCATGACGATGATGACGTTCTTGAAGTTCGCCTCGCGTCCGTTGGTGTCGGTCAGCACGCCACGATCCATGACCTGCAACAGGATGTTGAAGATGTCCGGATGCGCCTTCTCGACCTCGTCCAGCAACAGCACGCAATGCGGCGTCTTGACGATTTTTTCGGTGAGCAGGCCACCCTGGTCGAAGCCGACGTAGCCCGGGGGCGCGCCGATCAGTCGCGAGACCGAATGCGGCTCCATGTATTCCGACATGTCGAAGCGCACCAGCTCGATCCCCAGCTGCAACGCCAGTTGCTTGGTGACCTCGGTCTTGCCGACGCCCGTGGGACCGGCGAACAGGAAATTGCCGATGGGCTTGTCCGGATTGCCCAGCCCAGAGCGCGCCAGCTTGATGGCCGACGTCAGCGTGCCGATCGCGGCGTCCTGTCCGAAGATGACCATCTTCAGGTTGCGCTCCAGGTGCTGCAGCACGTCCTTGTCGGAGGCGCTGACCTGCTTGGCCGGGATCCGCGCCATCTTGGCGACGATCGTCTCGACTTCCTCCACGTCGATCAGCGTCTTGCGCTGGTCCAGCGGCAGCAGGCGTTGGCGGGCGCCGGCCTCGTCGATCACGTCGATGGCCTTGTCGGGCAGCAGGCGGTCGCCGATGTGCTTGACCGACAGGTCCACTGCAGCCTGTAGCGCCTCGTCGGCATAACTGACGCCGTGGTGCGCCTCGTATTTCGGACGCAGGCCATGCAGGATCTCGACGGCCTCGCCGACGGTGGGTTCTACGATGTCGATCTTCTGGAATCGCCGAGCCAGGGCGCGGTCCTTCTCGAAGATCCCGCGGTATTCCTGGAAGGTGGTCGAGCCGATGCAGCGCATCTCGCCCGAAGCGAGCATCGGCTTGATCAGGTTGCTGGCGTCCATCGTGCCGCCGCTCGCCGAGCCCGCACCGATGATGGTGTGGATCTCGTCGATGAACAGCACGGCGCCGGGAATCTTCTTCATCGCAGCCAGCACGGCCTTGAGGC
>JBBRHT010000200.1:0-4155 GCA_038222295.1 Lysobacterales bacterium | reverse complement strand
GAGATCACCGTGGCCGGTCCCAGCGCCACCGACAGTTATTTCAACCGCGATGCCGCGACACGGCTGGCGAAGATCCGCGAACCCCTCGCCGATGGCAGCGAGCGCATCGTGCATCGCATGGGCGACCTGGGTTACCTGGATCGCGACGGCAGGCTCTGGTTCTGCGGACGCAAGTCGCAGCGGGTGATCGTCGATGCGACGACGACGCTCTGCACCGAGCAGGTCGAGCCGGTGTTCAACACCCATCTCGAGGTGCGGCGTACGGCGCTGGTCGGCATTGGCGACCGCGCAGGGCAGCGACCGGTGTTGTGCGTGGAGTTGCGCAACACCGTCGCCAGGCAGGAGCACGCGCGCATCGCCGCCGAGTTGCGCCACATCGGCGAGGGTTTCGTGCACACGGCGTGCATCGACACCGTCCTGTTCCATCCGCGCTTCCCGGTGGACATCCGTCACAACGCCAAGATCGGCCGCGAGAAACTGGCCATCTGGGCCGCACGGCAGTTGCGGGCGTGACGATGAACATCCTGGTGACCGGTGGCGGCGGCTTCCTGGGCCAGTCGCTGTGTCGGGGACTGCTGGAACGCGGCCACGCCGTCGCGAGTTTCAGTCGCCACCACCACGGCGAACTCGATGCCATGGGCGTGCGCCAGGTCGCTGGCGACCTCGCCGACTCAGATGCGGTGGTCGCCGCGCTGCGCGGTTGCGACGCGGTGTTCCACAATGCGGCCAAGGCCGGTGCATGGGGCAGTCATGCCAGCTATCACGCCGCCAACGTCGTCGGCACCGACAACGTGATCGCCGCCTGCCGCGCGCACGGCATCGGTCGGCTGGTGTACACCTCCACGCCGAGCGTCACCCACCGCGCCACCCATCCGGTGGCCGGCGGAACCGCCGCGAACGTCCCCTATGGCGAACATTTCAAGGCGCCTTATCCGGCGACCAAGACCATCGCCGAACGCGCGGTGCTGGCGGCCAGCGACCGTGATCTCGCCACGGTCGCCCTGCGGCCACGCCTGATCTGGGGACCGGGCGACCAGCAATTGCTGCCGCGCCTGGTGCAGCGCGCGCGCGCGGGCCGGCTGCGCCTGGTGGGCAACGGCGACAACCTGATCGACACCACCTACATCGACAACGCGGCGCAGGCGCACTTCGATGCCTTCGACCATCTCGAACCCGGTGCGCCCTGCGCGGGCCGCGCCTATTTCATCAGCAATGCCGAGCCACGCCCGGCACGCGACGTGATCAACGCCCTGCTGGCCGCGGCGGGCGAACCACCGGTACACAAGTCGGTGCCCTTCCCCGTGGCCTACGCGATCGGCGCCGCCTGCGAGGCGGCGTGGACGGTACTGCCGCTGAAGGGCGAGCCGCCGCTGACGCGATTCCTGGCCGAGCAGCTGGCGACGACGCATTGGTACGACATGGCGCCAGCTGCGCGTGACTTGGGATATATGCCGCGGGTGTCGATTGACCAGGGCCTGGCGCGGCTGGCGGCGGCGTGGCGCGCGGGTTGATCGCGACAGCTTGTTTTTCGCGTTTCCTCGGGGCGTGGCGACGCCATGAAGTGAATCCGTAGACGATTGGTGCCGCGGCGCGGCGCGGCTGGCGCGACTGGCGGCGGCGTGCGGCAGCAGCTGATCGCGAACAACTGGAGCGCGATGGCTCCGCAGCGCGTGGCGTGATGCTGCGTGTATGCACGTAGCGAACGAATCGGCGTGGCGTAGGGGGTAAACGCGGGAGAAGCGTATCGGCATCTCCTTGGCGCGTGGCGACGCGATGGGATGAATCGGCAGGCGCGTCTTGTCGCGGCGCGGTGCCGCGGCGCGGCGCGATAGAATGCCGCGATGACCGCCCCGCCATTCCAATGGAAGCCGCTTGCCGGTCGCACGCTGGAAGCCGCCCTCAACCGCGCACTGGCGCTGGATCCGGGCACGCTCGATGCACTGCGCCGACTCGACGGCCAGCGCGTGGCGCTGGAAATCGAGCGGCCGCCACTGGCGCTGCAGGTGCGTGTGGCCGGCGACCGGCTGGTGGTCGGTCCGGTCGACAATGCGGTGGAACCCGACCTGAGCGTGCGCAGCACGCTGGCGGCGCTGGTCGCACAACTGCCGATGTTCCGTCGCGACGATGCACCGCCGGTCGGACGCCTGCGCGTCTCGGGCGATGCGGAACTGGCGCGCCGGCTGCAGCGGCTGGCGGAGCAGTTCGATCCGGACTGGCAGCGGCCGTTCGCCGCGGTCTTTGGCGACGTGGTCGGCGTGCAGATCGCCAAGGCGATCGCCGGGGCGCTGCGGCAGGGACGCGACCTGTCGCGCAACCTGGCGGAGACCACCGCCGAATACGTCACCGAGGAGTCGCGCGACGTGGTCGGTCGCGGTGAACTCAATGCCTTCCACGACGATGTCGATACCCTGCGTGACGATGTCGAGCGCCTCGCGGCGCGCGTGGCCGGGTTGTCGCGGCGCGCTGGCGGCGGCGCATGAGTTCGTTGCTGCGTGCCCTGCGCATCGGCCGCGTGCTGCTGCGTTACCGCCTGGATGACCTGCTCGACCAGACCGGCGCCGAGCGCTGGCTGAAGTTGATGCGCCCGTTCGTGCCGCGCGCGTCGGGCGACATCGCCGCGTTGCCGCGTGGGGCCCGGCTGCGGCTGGCCTTGCAGGAGCTCGGGCCGATCTTCGTCAAGTTCGGCCAGATCCTGTCCACGCGGCGCGACCTGGTACCGACGGACATCGCCGACGAACTGACCCTGCTGCAGGATCGCGTGGCGCCATTCGACGGCGACACCGCGCGCGCGCTGGTGGAGGAATCGCTGGGGCGGCGCATCAACGAGGCCTTCGCCAGCTTCGACACGACGCCGCTGGCATCGGCATCGATCGCGCAGGTGCATGCGGCAACGCTTCCCACCATCAATGGCGTGCGCGGCCGCGATGTCGTGGTCAAGGTGTTGCGACCGGGGATCAAGCGCCAGATCGCCGACGATGTCGCCCTGCTCAAGTCCGTCGCCGCCGTCGTCGACCGCACGCATCCGGCTGCCGACAAGATCCGGCCGCGCGAGATCGTGGCGGAGATCGAGTCGACGCTTGCGGCCGAGCTCGACCTGCAGCGCGAGGGGGCCAATGCCAGCGTGCTGCGGCGCTTCTGGCTCGACTCGCCCGATCTCTACGTGCCTGAAGTCGTCTGGAGCCACACCGCCGAACGCGCATTGACGCTCGAGCGCGTGCACGGCATCCCGTCAGACGACATCGCCGCGCTCGATGCCGCCGGGATCGACCGCAAGCTGCTGGCGGCCAAGGGCGTGCGCGTGTTCTACACGCAGGTGTTCCGCGACAATTTCTTCCACGCTGATGCGCATGCCGGCAACATCTGGGTCGACATCGATCCGCTGCGCAAATCCAATCCGCGCTTCATCGCGCTGGACTTCGGGATCATGGGCCAGCTCTCCAGCGAGGATCAGTATTACCTCGCCGAGAATTTCATGGCGATCTTCAACAAGGATTACCGCCGCATCGCCGAACTGCACGTGCAGGCCGGCTGGATGCCGTCGCACATCCGCATCGACGAACTCGAAGCCGCCGCTCGCGCGGTGTGCGAGCCCTACTTCACCCGGCCGCTGGCGGAGATCTCGCTGGCCGAGGTGCTGCTGAAATTGTTCCGTACCGCGCAGCGCTACGAACTCACCATCCAGCCGCAGCTGATCCTGCTGCAGAAGACGCTGCTCAACATCGAGGGCGTCGGCCGCCAGCTCGATCCGGACATCGACATCTGGGCGGTCGCGCGCCCGGTACTCGAGCGCATCCTGCGCGAGCGCTACAGCCCGCAGCGGCTGCTGGGCGAGTTCCGCAAGCGCCTGCCCGAACTCATCACCCAGGCGCCCGACATGCCGCGCCTGCTGCATGCCTGGCTCACGCAACAGGTCGAGGGCAAGCAGCAACTGAACCTGCATTCGCGACAACTGGCCGAACTGGCCGAAGCCACGCGCACCTTCCAGCGCCGCGCGGTCGGTGCGATCGTCGGATCGGGCCTGTTGATCGTCGCTGCGGTGCTGTATGCATTCGAAGCCGGCGGACCGCGCCTGGCCGGGATTCCGGCGTCGGCGTGGATCGCGGGGCTGGGCGGACTATGGGCCTTGCTGGCGGCCTGGCCCCGCCGCGATGGATC
>JBBRHT010000199.1:0-4158 GCA_038222295.1 Lysobacterales bacterium | reverse complement strand
AGATCGGTGAATCGACCAGCGTGTTGAACGACACCGGGGCGTAGCGCACCGTGTCGCCGTCGCGCACCGCGCCGTCGAGCGCGGTTGCTGCCTGCCACTGTGGCGGCAGCTTGACGCTGGGGACGACGGTGATCGCGCTGGCCGCGTGCCCGGCCGGATACAGCGCCACCGCATTCCACTGCAGGTTGAGCATCACCGGCGTCATCACCACGCGACCCTGGCTGCGGTCGGTCGGCGTCAGGTAGTCGAAGGTGACGTCGATGCTCGACACGCCCGCCGGGACGTCGAGCCTGAAGGCGGACACGTCGAGCGGATCCCGGCGCCAGTCGATGCGTCGGCCGTTGCCGCTGCCGTTATTGGCGGTGATGAGGATGCCCGCGATCTTGTCGAGCGGGCCGCTCGGCGAGTGGTTGCCGGGCAGCCAGCGCGGATACAGCAGGGTCAGGGGACCGGCCTGCACCGGGATGCGTTCGTGCGCGTGGAAGATGCGATGCGACAGGTCGGTGGCGTCGATGTCGAGCGTCAACGTGCCGGGATACGGCGCCGTATGCGATGCCGGCGCTTGCGCGTGCGCGGCCAGCGCGAGGGTCAGCAGCGGAACCATCATTCGGAGCAGCGGCGCAAGCGACGGACGCGACATTCGGGACTTCCCAGCCAGGCAATCGTCCAGCGTAGCCAGCTGATCCATGCACGCATGCGCCATTGGTGCTGGCGAGCGAGAACTGCGTCACAGTCCGGCTGGCCGACCCTCTCTTCCTTCGGCGTTGGTCCTCAGGTCGAGGCCCGCAAGCGGCCGTACGCCGGGGCCTGGCATGGTCTTCAACTCCCTCACCTTCATCGTGTTCTTCGCCTGCGTGCTGGTGATGCACAACCTGCCGCTGGGCTGGACGACGAAGAAGGTCAACCTGCTGGTCGCCAGCTACCTGTTCTATGCGGCATGGAATCCGCCGTTCGTGATCCTGCTGTGGATCTCGACGGTGGTCGACTGGTACGCCGCGCAGAAGCTGGTGCATGCGCAGCGGCAGAACGTCCGCCGCGCCTGGATGCTGCTGTCGGTGGTCGCCAACCTGGGCATGCTGGGGTACTTCAAGTACGGCAACTTCCTGCTCGACAACTTCAGCGCATTCGTGGCGACGCTGGGCGTGGCGTACACGCCGGCGAAGCAATCGATCGTGCTGCCGGTCGGCATCTCGTTCTACACCTTCGCCACGATGGCCTACACGTTGGACGTCTACCTGCGGCGCGCGAAGCCGGCGACCAGCTTCCTGGACTATGCGCTGTTCGTGACCTTCTTCCCGCACCTGGTCGCCGGACCGATCATGCGGCCGACGGAACTCGTGCCGCAGTTCGCGCAGCCGCATCGTGCCAGTGCCGACCAGTTGCGCTTTGGCCTTGCCCTGATGACGCTGGGACTGTTCCAGAAGGTGGTGCTGGCCGACACGTTCCTTGCCGGCGCGGCCGAGATGGTCTACGACGGCCAGGGCGCGCCCGGTGCACTGGATGCCTGGATGGGGACGCTGGCCTTCAGTGGGCAGATCTTCTGCGACTTCGCGGGCTATTCGACGACGGCCATCGGCGCGGCGATGTGCCTGGGCTTCGCCATGCCCGACAACTTCCGCTTCCCCTACGCGGCCGTGGGCTTCTCGGATTTCTGGCGGCGCTGGCACATCACGCTGTCGGCGTGGCTGCGCGACTACCTCTATATCCCGCTGGGCGGCAACCGCCATGGCCAGGCGCGCACCTACCTGGCGCTGATGGCGACGATGCTGCTCGGTGGCCTCTGGCATGGCGCCAGCTGGACATTCGTCGCCTGGGGCGGCCTGCATGGCAGCTATCTCGCCGGCGAACGCCTGCTGCGCTCGCGCTTCGGCGGCTGGCGGCCGGGGCCGCTGGCGCTGCTCGGACTGGGCCTGCTGACCTACGCGTTGATCAACGTCACCTGGGTGTTCTTCCGTTCGAAGACCTTCGAGCAGGCCTGGGTGGTGTTGCGCGGCATGTTCGGCGGCAATGCCGGCGCCGCGCCGATCCTGCCGATGGCCCACCTGCTGCCGGTCGCGCTGATCGTCGGCGCACTGGTGTTCGCGCACTGGCAGATGCGCAACCGCACGCTCGAATCGGTGGTCGCGCGAGTGCCCGCAGCGACGATTGCAGTCGCGTGGGCGGTGATGGCGTTCTCGATCGTCATCGCACAGGGAGAGGGCAATGCCTTCATCTACTTCCAGTTCTGAGGCCATGACGGCCACCATGGCCGTCATCGCCGCAGCGGACGGCACCGCGTTCGCCGATGGCGCGGCGTTCGAGCGTCCGGGATTCGTGCGCCAGACCGCGTCCGACCGTCCTGGCGTGGCGCAGCCGGTCCCGGTGCGCGACGTTCCAGTGCAGCCCTGGGGCCCCATCCTGCTGGCCGCGCTGGTGATGACCGCGCTGCTGCTCGGCGGCTGGGAAGCGTACTGGCGGGCATTCGGCGCCACCGCGGGTTACCGCAACAGCAACGGCGCCTGGGCCGAGCAACGCCGGCGCATCGACAGCGGCGAAGGCGGCAAGACCGTTCTGATCGGCTCCTCGCGCGTGCTGTTCGACGTGCAGCTGCCGGTATGGGAGCGCATCACCGGCGAGCGTCCGATCCAGCTGGCGATGGAAGGCACCTCGCCGGTGCCGGTGCTCGAGGACCTTGCGGCGGATCGCAACTTCACCGGACACCTGCTGGTCGGCGTCGCACCGGACATCTTCTTCACCGGCTTCGCCTATCGCGGCGACATCGTGCCGTTCTACCACCAGGAAGGCCCATCGAAACGCAGCGGGCACTGGCTGTCCAAGCACCTGCTGGAACCGGTGTTCGCCTTCTACGATCCCGACTTCGCGCTGGGCACGGTGGTGCGTCGGCAGGAATGGCCGCCGCGCCAGGGCATGGAGGGCCACATTTCCGTGCGCAAGCTGATGGTGCAGGACGCCGACCGCAACTCGCACATGTGGACCAAGGTCGAAACCGAGCCCGCCTACAACGCGTTGACGCGGAACATCTGGGCCCAGCGCTTCGATGGTCCGCCGCCGCATGGCATCGACACCGCGCAGAAGTTGCAGCAGGTGATTGATGCGCAGGTCGCCAGGGCCGCTGCCGCGATCACCACGCTGCGCGCGCGCGGCGTGCAGGTGCTGTTCCTTCGCGCGCCCAGCGCCGGTCCGTATTACGGCTTCGAGCAGCGCGTGCTGCCGCGTGCGCGCACCTGGGACGTGCTGCTGCAACGCACCGGCGCGCCGGGCATCCACTTCGAGGACTACCCGCAACTGCAGGGCTATACGCAGCCGGAGTGGTCGCACCTGTCGGCGTCCGAGGCGACGCGGTTCACGGCTGCATTGGTGCCGATCATCCAGTCCGAGTACTGGTGCAAGCCGCGTCAGATCGTCGACAACACGGCGTCCGCGGACGTCAGCCCCGTCGCCAGGTGAGGCAGCGGTTGTTGGCCGGCATCGCGACATCGTCGACGGGCCGTAACCCGATCGCACGCGCCAAGGCATCCACCGCACCGGCGTCGCGAATGCCCGAAGCTGGATCGCGCGCCTTCAGCCAGGCATCGAACTCGCGATTGCTGTCGCTGGTGTACATGCCGTCGTCGTTGAACGGGCCGTACACCACGAGCGTCGCGTCCGCGGCCAGCGTCGCATCGAGCCCGCGAAAGCTGGCTTCCACCGCCGGCCAGCCCATGATGTGCAGGGCGTTGGCACTGAAGGCCGCATCGAAGCGCTGCGCCGGCCAGGCGCCCGACTGCACATCCAGTTCAAGCGGTGGCGGCGTGTTGCCCAATGCGGCGTCGTCCAGCCACGAGCGGATGCCGGGCAGGTTGTCCGCCACGTCCGAGCACTGCCACGTCAGCCACGGCATCGCCGCGGCGAAGTACGCCGCGTGCTGCCCGGTGCCGCTGCCGATCTCCAGCACGTGCTGGCGATCGGCAAACGCCACGCGCAGCACGTCGAGGATTGGTTTGCGATTGCGCTCGCAGGACGGTGCGTACGGCTTGTCGATCACGCGACGGCTCAGTCCAGCGCGCGCACGTACAGCGTCTTGCTGCCACCGGTACCACCGCGCTCGTCGATGCCGAAGTGCCGCGCATGCGCCTTGAACAGGTCACTCAGCTTGCGATGCCCGTACAGGCGCGGATC
>JBBRHT010000198.1:0-4158 GCA_038222295.1 Lysobacterales bacterium | reverse complement strand
ATCCGACCGGCTGCGGCGATGCCTACCGCGCGGGATTGATCTTCGGCCTCATGCGCCATTACGACCTGCCGACCTGCGGCCGCATCGCCTCACTGATGGGTGCGCTGAAGATCGAATATCCGGGCACCCAGAACCAGCGCTTCACCTATGCCGAATTCGCCGAGCAGTTCCGGCAGCAGTTCGGATCCACGCTCTGAGCCCCGCATGCGCAATCGCATCGGCATCGTCGTCACCATCAGCCTCGCCGCGGTGGCGATGGTGGTGATCCTCGCGACGTGGCTCGGCGGCGCCGACTGGCGCAAGTTGCTGCTCTTTGCCGGCATCGTCTGCGTGGCCGCATGGGGCCGGGGGCTGGAAGCGCGCGTGCCGTCGAAACGGCCTGCCGACGAAGCGATCGACGAGGCAGCGCAGGTGGGCGGGGAACGCCCGGCTCCCTAGGCCGCAGAGTGGTGCAGGCTCCGGACTAATACCAACCGGGGAAGCGCGCGTGATCCACGCCGCCGACTTCGAACACGGCGGTACGCGTGCCGCCAGCCTTCACCGGGAATTCGATCGACAGCGTCTGCGCGCCGAGCACCATGCGCCACAACGCGCGCTCGTCCTCGATGAACATCGCGATCGCCTCGTGGGTCTTCGGCCGCGACGCCGCCATGGGATTCGCCGCACCATCATCCACGCGCACCTTCACCTTGCAGCCGCGGTAACAGTCGAAGTCGCCTGCCTGCAGCACGAGATAGGCGCTGCGGCCCCATGACGGATGGTCGCGAAACACCAGTTGCACCGGCCTGGCACCACTGCCGTCGACGTCCACCGGCTGCTGCGAATCGATGGTCGCCGCCACCTGGGTGCCGCCTGGCACTGCGACGCGACTGTAATTCCACAACGCTGCCGTGCGTGAGGCTTCGCGTAATCCAGCAGCCTTGGCGCGCACGGCGGCCATCTGCGTGCCGACGCGTCGCGCCACGCGCGTATCGGGGTATTGCATGAGCAGCACGTCGCCCTGCGCCTTGGCGACAGGCCAGTTCTGCGCTGACACCGCATCGTCGAAGGCGACGACGGCCTGCGTGGCGGCATCTTCCTTCGCCGCCGCCTGCGCCGCCGCCTGTTCTGCCTGGTGTTCCGCGCGGTGACACCCGCCCAGCGCCGTCATGGCCAGCAAGAGACCGATGCCTGCGATGCGAGTGCGGTGCCTGTTCATGGGGTCGACGGCTTCTCCGGATGACGGGCCTTGGCCAGGGTTGCGGCAACCGATGCCGTGGTGATCGGGTGGTAGCCGGCCCGCGCCCTGGCAAATACATCGTCGGCGAATTGCAGGCCCTCGGGCGTTTTCGCCAGCGCTTCGTAGATCGGCATGATCAGCTTGCGCCGACCGACCCGCTGCATGAAGTCCGCCATCGCCACGTCTGCCGCGTGATAGCCGCTACGCACCGCCAGCGGATACCAGCGCTGCGCGATCTCGGCGTTGGCGGTGCCGGTGAGGTGGTAGGCGGCATCGAGCGCAGACATCCGCTCCGATGCCAGCGTCGGCGGCATGCCATCGAGGAAATGGGTCCATTCCTGGGTGCTCCAGGAGCCGGTGATGGCCACGGGCGGCAATTTGCCCTCCGCACTCCAGGCGATGCGCGCCGCATCGACGATGCCGAAGTTCCGCGAGCGCGCATGCTCGGCGAACGCCGGGATTCCCGGCTGATGCAGCCACGCGTCCAGTTCGGCGGTCGTCACCGTGTTGGGACTGGCGGCGAGCAGGTGCTGCTGCAGGTAATCGACGAACTCATCCGTCGTCGCGCTCTTGAAGGCATGGCTGTCGAACCAGCCGCGCAGGAAGGGATCGAATGCCGCGCGCCCAAAGCGCTGCTCGAGGAAGCGCAGGAACCATGCCCCCTTGGTGTACGCGATGTCGCTGAGCGCATCGTCCGGATCGCGGCCGGTCAGTGGCGGCAATGCGAGCACCTGGTCGGCGGGCGCGATCTCGCCGCTGCCGATCTCCCTGGCCAGTTCCTCCTGGTCGATCTGCCGTTCCATCTCCGCCAGTTCGTCGCCATACAACGCCTCGGTGATACGTCCCTGCACGTAGGTGGTGAAGCCCTCGTTCAACCAGATGTTCTTCCAGCTCGCGTTGGTGACGAGGTTGCCCGACCAGCTGTGCGCAAGCTCATGGGCGACCAGCGACACCAGCGACTTGTCACCGACGATGACCGTCGGCGTGGCGAACGTCAGGCGCGGATTCTCCATGCCACCGAACGGGAACGATGGCGGCAGCACCAGGATGTCGTAGCGGCCCCAACGGTATGGGCCGTACAGCGCCTCGGTGACCTGCATCATCTTTCCGGTATCGGCGAATTCCGTCGCCGCGCGATGCGCCATCGACGGTTCCGCCCAGACGCCACTGCGTGCGGAGATCGGCTCGAAGACCAGGTCGCCAGCCGCGATCGCCAACAGATAGGAAGGGATCGCCTGCGGCATCCTGAAGGTGTAGTCGCCATCGCGCGCGGCATGCGGATCGTTGTCCGCGCTCATCAGCACCATCGCGGTGGCCGGCGACGTGACATGCGCGCTGTAGGTGAAACGCACGGCCGGGGTGTCCTGCAACGGCACCCAGCTGCGCGCGTGGATCGCCTCGGACTGGCTGAACATCAAGGGCTGCAGCTTGCCCTCGGTCATCGACGGCGCCAGCCACTGCAGGCCCGATGCGTCGGGCGACGTGGTGTAGGTGATGCGCACCGCCTGGTTGCGCCGCGGCATCTGGATGCCGAGCTTCGCGCCGAGGATGGGGTCCTTGTCGCCCAGCGTGAATGCCAGCGGTTCCCACTGGCCCTTGCCGGTGGCACCCTCGACCTTGGCGATGCTCAGGTCGCGGGTGTCCAGCACCAGCTGCGTCGCCGCGGGATCGATCCATTGCAGGGTGTGCGTCGCCGTGCCGGACAGCTGCTTGCGGTCGAAGTCGATCGCCAGGTCCAGCGCCGTGTCGGTGATACGGACTTTGTCGGGCTCGGCGAAGGAGTGCTCGTCGTGCAGGGACTGCGAATGCATGGCGGCGGCCTTCCTGTCGGCAGCGGATGGGGGAGCGGCGACGTTGTCCTGTGCAGCCTCGCGCGAGCAGCCCGACACGCATGGCACTACGGCCAGGACGACGAGAAGCGAAAGCATCGGCAGGCGCATCGGGAAGGCTCGGCGGGGTCGGGGGAGCCGGCAGTCTAGCCTTGCACGCGCCAATTCGTTACGGGGCCTGCGATCAGATCTTGTACCCGGTGTGGATGGCGACGATGCCGGCGCTGAGGTTGTCGAATCCGCAGCGCTCGAATCCAGCCGACTGCATCATCGCCTGCAGCGTTTCCTGGTCGGGATGGCGCCGGATCGATTCGGCCAGGTAGCGATAACTGTCCGCATCGCCGGCGAAGAGCCTGCCCATTCCCGGCAGCACCTTGAACGAATGGAAGTCATACAGCGGCCTGAACCACTCTGCCTTTACCCGCGAGAATTCCAGTACCCGCGCCTGGCCGCCAACCTTGAGCACCCGCAGCATCTCGCGCAGCGCCGCATCCTTGTCGGTGACGTTGCGCAGGCCAAACGCAATCGTCACCAGGTCGAAGCCGTCGTCCGGGAAGGGCAGCGCCTGCGCATTGCACTGCACGTACTGCAGCCCGCGCACCAGGCCACGGTCGGTCAGCCGGTCGCGGCCGACGGTGAGCATCCCGGCATTGATATCGCCCAGCACGACCTCGCCTTCCGGCCCGACCTTGTCGTGCAGCAACGCGGCGATATCGCCGGTACCGCCGGCCAGGTCCAGCACCCGGTCGCCCCTGCGCAGCTGCGCGGTGGCGACGAAGTAGCGCTTCCAGATGCGATGGATGCCCATCGACATCACGTCGTTCATCAGGTCGTACCGGCCGGCGACCGACGAGAACACCTCGCCTACGAGCTTCTGCTTGTCGTCGACGGGGACTTCGCGATAGCCGAAATCGGTGGTGCCGGGCTTCTGGGTCATGCGGCCATTATCGCACCGCGCCGCACGCGGGACGTACACGCCGCGCGGGAGGCGGGCGTCAGTCCGCCGCGAGCTCCGGAGCCGGTGATTCGATCGACACTTCCAGCCGCTGTTGCTGCTGCTGCTGCAGCCGCCACATCTGGGCGTAGTGTCCCTGCAGCAACAGCAGCTGC
>JBBRHT010000197.1:0-4168 GCA_038222295.1 Lysobacterales bacterium | reverse complement strand
GGAAGGAATTCCTCGGTCACCGCCGCGCCGCCGACGATCGGACGCCGCTCGAGCACCCGCACCTTCAGGCCCGCGCCAGCCAGATAGGCAGCGCAAACCAGGCCGTTGTGGCCGCCGCCGATGATCAGGGCATCGCAGGTTTCGCCAGCCATCCGGTTGATCCCCTGAAGTGGATCGCGAGCATAGCGGGCGCGCGTTATCGCGCCAAATGCAGGCGCAGGTCGCGCCTGATGCGTGCAACCCACCGCCGCTGCATTCCATGATCCTGCTGCAACGGCATGTGACGCGGCATTGGGCACGGCCGATGTGTCGTGCGCCGGCAGCTGAACCGCCACCGCCGCTTTACCAAACGTCGGGACGCTGTCGGTATCCTCGTCGCCTCGACAACTTCACGCTGGACCCATGGCCACCACGCTCCAGCCTGCTCGGCACGACGATCCCGGTGCGATCCCTCCCCTGCCTCCGCACGCGCCCTGCGCACGGACGCATTCCTGGGAACGCGCGTTCGCCGGGTGGCTGCTGCGCCGGTCCGGCTGGCAGATCAGAGGCCAGGTCCCGGATGTGTCGAAGGCGGTCATCATCTTCGCCCCGCATTCGTCCAACTGGGACGGGATCTGGATGTATGTCGCCACCACCGCGATCGGCCTGGATGTCAGCATCATGGGCAAGCCGGTGTTGTTCCGGATCCCGGTGCTGTCCGCGATCCTGCGGCGCTATGGCGGCTTTCCGGCCAGCGAGGATCCCGACAATCCCGTGCTCGACCACGCCGGCACGCTGTTCTCGGCCCGCGAGCGCTTCTGGTACGCCATCGCCCCGGAAGGCACGCGCAAGCCAGTGACGCGCTGGAAGATCGGCTTCTGGAAGATCGCCAGCGCCAATGCGGTGCCGATCGTTCCGGTGTACCTGCATTACCCCGACAAGGTCGTCGGGATCGGCGATATCTTCCACACCGGTCCCGACATGCGCGCGGACATTGCCCGCCTGCGGACGTTTTATCGACCGTGGATGGGCAGGCACCACGGCATCGAGTAAGGCACGGGCGACCATCGACCGACGTGGCCGCTCGCGCGCAGGACGACTCACCAGTTGCGCGTCACGAGCAACATCCAGCCAGACGATCGCAAGTACCACGCGCGCCGCCCTCTGCGGTGACGCCCTCGGGCAGGATATGGACGTATCCCAGGTAGCAGTTCGGCAACGGACTGTCGGCCAGCCGGTCGGCACGCTGTGCTTCGGCGCGGGTCCCGACGACGAATCGCACGGCCTGTACGGACGGCTGGACCTGGGTCCACTGAAGCGAACCAACCGGACAGTCAGAAAGGCCTGCGCAAGCGGGCCTTTCGTTGTCGTGGCAGCTGTCTAAAGCGCCCGGCGGCTACGCCTTGCCGTCCGGATGTCCGCTCGCCTGACGATCAGGCGTTTTTATCGGACATGGTCCGGCTGGGGTCGGCAGCGATGCGAAATGCGAAGGAGGAAAAACGATGAAACGCCCCACGAGAGGCAAGCGCTTGGCGCTGGTGGCGGTCGTCAGTGGCTGCCTGGGCCTGGCGGGGTACGCGATGGCGCGGTCGAACGGCCTGTTCGGATTGCCTTCGCTACCGGACATCGGGCGGGCGCTGTTCGCCCGTGTCGTCGCGCCGCTGATCTCGACACCGTCGTCGTCGCCACGGATGGTTTCGACGCCGGCCAATCCCGCCGCGAAGTCGCATCCGCAAGACCCGATGACGACGCGTGACGATTCTGGACTACTGCGCACCTATACCCGCAGCGGAACCATCAACCACGAGAACGCCTTCTTCCAGCCGATCGGCACCAACGGGCGTTCATGCGGCACCTGCCATCGCCAGGACGCCGGGTGGTCGCTGACACCGCGCGAGGTGCGCGCGCGTTTCGAAGCCACCGGCGGCATGGATCCGTTGTTCCGCAAGAACGACGGCTCCAACGCCCCAACGCTGGACATGTCGACCGTCGACGCGCGACGCCACGCGTACAGCATGCTGCTCGACCGCGCCGTCATTCGCGTCGGCATCGGCATCCCGGCAACTGCGGAGTTCACCCTCGCCGACGTCGACGATCCCTACCACTACGCCAGCGCGAACGAACTGTCCCTGTTCCGGCGGCCGCTGCCTTCGACCAACCTCTCCTTCCTCACCGGGATCATGTGGGACGGTCGCGAGACGATTACCCCGTTCCTGCCGCCGATGCATGCCGGACAAGCCAATGCCGCACTCGTCTCGGCGCTGATCAAGCAGGCCAGCGACGCCACGATCGGACACGCCGAAGGCCTGGATCCGACACCCGACCAGCTGGCGGACATCGTGGCGTTCGAATCGGGGTTGACCACCGCGCAGGTAAGCGACGATGAAGCAGAATTCCTCAACGACGACGACGCGATCGGCGGCCCGCGCACGCTGGCGATCCAGCGCTTCCATGTCGGAATCAACGACACGCTGGGCGGCGATCCCACCGGCTCGCTGTTCGATCCGGACACAATGGCGTTGTTCCCCGCGTGGAGGGGCGCCGACTCGCATGACCAGTCGCGCCGCGCGCGCGCGCGCGCGTCGATCGCACGCGGCGAAGCGCTGTTCAACGATCATCCGCTCACCATCACCGGCGTCGGCGGCCTCAACGATGCGCTCGCCAAGCCCAGCATCCCGGGCACGTGCACGACCTGCCACGATTCGCCGAACGTGGGCAACCATTCGGTAGCGCTGCCGTTGAACCTCGGCCTGACCGATGCATCTCGGCGCACGCCGGACATGCCGCTGTACACGTTGCGCAACACCAGCAGCGGGGAGACGGTGCAGACGACCGACCCAGGCCTCGCCCTGGTCACCGGCAAATGGAAGGACATCGGGCGCTTCAAGGGCCCGGTGCTGCGAGGACTGGCCGCACGGCCGCCGTATTTCCACAACGGCTTCGCCGCAACGCTGAAGGACGTGGTCGACTTCTACGACACGCGCTTCGCCATGCACCTGACTGCGTTGGAAAAGCGGGACATGGTGGCGTTCCTGCGGTCGCTCTGACTGGCCTTTGGCATGCGCCAACAGAAAGGCCCGCTTGCGCGGGCCTTTCTCGTCGACGGACAGCAGACCTTGGGCCAGGCCTCCAAAGTCCCAGGGCGATTTCCTGCCACAGGCGGGACATGACCAGGGACGGCGCTGCCAAGGACTTCCAAAGCGCGGACCGATTTAGAAATCCATGCCGCCCATGCCGCCCATGCCGCCACCGCCGCCGCCGCCCATGGCCGGCTCTTCCTTCTTCGGAAGCTCGGCCACCATGGCTTCGGTGGTGATCATCAGGCCAGCGATCGACGCTGCATTCTGCAGGGCCGAGCGGGTGACCTTGGTCGGGTCCAGGATGCCCATCGCGACCATGTCGCCGTACTCGCCGGTCTGCGCGTTGTAGCCGTAGTTGCCGGTGCCATCCTTGACCTTGTTGAGCACGATCGACGGCTCTTCACCGGCGTTGGCGACGATCTCGCGCAACGGCGCTTCCATCGCGCGCAGGGCGATCTGGATGCCGTGGTTCTGGTCTTCGTTGGCGCCGGTGATCTTGCCAACCGCGGTCAACGCGCGGATCAGCGCAACGCCGCCGCCGGGGACCACGCCTTCTTCAACCGCGGCGCGCGTGGCGTGCAATGCATCTTCCACGCGTGCTTTCTTTTCCTTCATCTCGATCTCGGTCGATGCACCGACCTTGATCACCGCAACGCCACCGGCCAGCTTGGCAACGCGCTCCTGCAGCTTCTCGCGGTCGTAGTCGGAGGAGGTTTCCTCGATCTGCGCCTTGATCTGCTTGATGCGGCCTTCGATGACGACCGATTCACCGGCGCCGTCGATGATCGTGGTGTTTTCCTTGGTGACCTGGATCTTCTTGGCGCGGCCCAGATCCTTGATCGTGGCCTTCTCCAGCGACAGGCCGACTTCCTCGGAGATCACCGTGCCGCCGGTGAGGATGGCCATGTCTTCCAGCATCGCCTTGCGACGGTCGCCGAAGCCCGGCGCCTTGACTGCGCAGACCTTGACGATGCCGCGGATGGTGTTGACCACCAGGGTCGCCAGCGCTTCGCCTTCGACTTCCTCGGCGACAATCAGCAGCGGCTTGCCGGACTTGGCCACGCCTTCCAGCACCGGCAGCAGGTCGCGGACGTTGGAGATCTTCTTGT
>JBBRHT010000196.1:0-4211 GCA_038222295.1 Lysobacterales bacterium | reverse complement strand
CACGGCCACGCCATCGGCGATGCCTGCCTGGGCGCGCTGGTCCGCATCATCACCGCCGAGCTGCAATACGGCGACCAGGTCGGCCGGCTGGGTGGCGAGGAATTCCTGCTGGTGCTGCCGGGCGCGAACCGACGGCGCGCGCGGGATGCCGCCGATAACATCCGCCGCAGCGTGGAGATGCGTTGCCGCCAGATCGCCGGCGTCGCGCTGGAGATGACGATCAGCATCGGCGTCGCCGACAGCCGGCCCAGCGACACCGTCGCCGACCTGATCGCACGCGCCGACGCCGCCATGTACGCGGCCAAGCGTGCAGGACGCAACCGCGTGGTCAGCGCCGACGCGGTCGAGCCCGCCGCGACGGCCTGACCGGAATCCGGGCGCCGCCCACTGCTTCAGTAGGCCGGGATCGCCGGATCCATCTGCGCCCACGCATCGATGCCGCCGTCCACGTTGTAGACCTCGGTGAAGCCCAGCTGCCGGAAATGTTCAGCCAGCTGGCCGCTGCGCTGGCCGTGGTGGCAGAGGAACGCCAACGGCGTGTCCTTTGGCAGTTGCTCCAGCGTGGCAACGCCCTGGTCCAGCGTCGAGAACGGCGCCTTGATGACGGCGAATGCGCGCTCCTCCGCCGGCCGCACGTCGACCAGCGTGATGGCGCCGGCCGCCAACTTGCCCGCGGCTTCCATCGGCGACAGCGCCCGGACCGCTGGTGGTGCATTGGGGTTGTCGATCACCAGGCCGCGACCACGCGCATCGTCGACCCAGTCGATGGACAGCCCATCCGCGCGACGCGCCGAAGCGGCGTCGAACTGCACGCGGATCCCGTCGACGACAGCGGCTATGGCGCCAGCGTCGAACGGCGCCAGCTGCAGGCGCGTGTTGAAGCGCGCATCGACTTCGATCCGCAACGCATGGCCCTCGCCTGCGTTGGCCAATGCACCGCGCAGCATGGCCATCGCGGCCTCGGTGATGCGGATGTCCGGGGGCGTGCGGTCCGGCGGCGGCAGACCCAGCATCGCGTGCAGTTCGCCGGAACCAGCCATCTGTTCGATGATGTCGCTGCCACCGACCAGCTGCGCGTCGATGTACAGCTGCGGGATCGTCGGCCACTCGCCATAGGCCTTGATGCCGTCGCGGATGCCAGGATCGGCGAGCACGTCGACATGCGCGTAGTCGACGCCGAGCTCGGCGAGAGCGGCCACCGCCTTGGCGGAAAAGCCGCATTGCGGCGCGCGCGGCTCGCCCTTCATGAACAGCACGATGCGCTGGCTGTCCAGCAGGGTGGAGATGCGCTGGCGCATCGCTGGATCGAGCGACATGGGATGGCTCCGCGGATGGGGCTGATATTTTAAGCGCGCGCGCATCAGGCTGCGTTGAGCGGCCGTGTCATCATGCCGCCCATGTCGATATCCGTGTCGCTGGACCGTCCTCCGCGCCATCCACACGCCTGGCTGTTCTTCCTGCTGGCATCGCAGGCGCTGGCGGCGGCGGTGTGGTGGCGGGTCGGTTGGCCCGTCGGATTGCCGCTCCTGATGGCCAGCCACCTGCCGTTCTGGTGGGGCACGCTGTGGCCACGGTCGCGGATGTTCTGCCCGGTGCTGGTGCGGCTGCCGACGACGGAGCGCGCGGTCTGGCTGACCATCGACGATGGTCCGTCGTCGCAGACGCTGGCGATGCTCGACCTGCTCGATCGGCATTCGGCACGCGCGACGTTCTTCGTGGTCGGTGAACGCGCTGCCGCACATCCGGAACTGGTGCACGAGATCGTGCGGCGCGGGCATGGCATCGGCAACCACAGCAGCACCCATCCATCGCACTGGTTCTGGGCGTTGCCACCGCGGACGATGCGCGGGGAAATCGAGCGCGCACAGGCCATCCTGCAAGGGATCACGGGCGTGCGGCCGCGGTGGTTCCGTGCCGTTGTCGGCATGTCCAATCCGTTCGTCGCGACCGTGCTGAAGGACCAGCGACTGACGCGGGTGGCGTGGAGCGCGCGCGGTTTCGATGGCGTCGTTGCCGATGCCGGACGCGTGGTGCGTGACGTCGAAGCCCAGCTCGCGCCCGGCGCGATCGTACTGATGCACGAGGGCGCCGCGCATGGACGCAACCTGGAGGCCATGGCCCTGCTGCTGCAGCGACTGGATGCGCTGGGCTACCGCACGCTGCTGCCCGAATCGCTCGAGACTCCGGTGCAAACTCCGCGACCTGCAGCGGTGATGCAGGCGGGACAGGCCTAGCAGCAGCGACGCGCAGTCGTCAGGCTGCCTGCGCGACCACCATCCAGTTGTTGAACGGCGTATTGCCCCGCAAGGAGGTGAACGCGACCTGCAACCCGGCGTTTTCAAGCTTGGCGCGGAGGTCCTCGGCGCGCGGATAACGACGCGGTGCGGTATTCATCCAGCCGAACAGGCTGGCAACTCGATCGAAGCTGCGGGTCAGCCACATGCGCCGGCTGCCATCCTCGATCCCGGTACGGATGACCAGTCGCGATCCGGGAACCAGCATCGAGATGGCCGCGTCGAGCAGGCGCTGTTGTGCGGCGTCGTCCAGGTACTGCAGCACGTCCAGGATCGCCACGCTGCCGGCATGGGTCGGCAGCACCCTCGCCAGGTCGACCACCTCGAACACGACGCCGACAAGCCCCGCCGTGCTGGCGGCGCGCTGCGCTTGGTTGACCTTGCCGGCGTCGTTGTCGACCCCGCGATACGCCAGCGCCAGGCCTTCGGCGCGCAGCGCATGTGCCAGCAATCCGATGCCGCAGCCCAGGTCCATGAGCGGGCGCTCGCTGCCGCGCAAGGCATTGGCCACGCCCGGATACAGCGGATCGCTGCCGAGCTTGATGCGGCTGTAGTGGTAGTGCCAGCGATTGCCATGCCAGCGCTGGGGCAGGAATGCGCGCGCGATCCGCGTCGCGACGGCGTCATCGAATGCCGGCGTGCTATCCATGTGCCAGCAGCCGTTTTGCGACCGGAACGGCTGCGTCCGTCCACAACGCATGCATGGCGACCGACGGATGCAGGCCGTCATCGGCCAGCATGGCGGGCTCGGCGGCGTGTTCGCGGTAGATCGCGCTGATGTCGACGAACGCAACGCCGCGTCCATCGCAGATCACGCGCGCGGCGTTGTTGTACAGCTGCAGTTCGCTGGAGACCAGTGCGCGGTCGCGTCCCGACGCCGCGCCGAACGGGGTCAGGGCCCAATCCGGAATCGCCAGCACCAGCACGCGATCGGCGCGGCCACCGGCCAGCCAGATGGCGTGGCCGAGCAGGTCGGCGAACTGCCTGCGGTAATCCTGCAGCGAGCGGCCGCGATACTGGTTGTTGACACCGATCAGCAGGCTGACGAGATCATGCGGGGCCAGCGACTGCGCCGCGATGGCGGCCTGCAGTTCGTCGGTCGTCCAGCCGGTCGTGGCCACGACGTGCGGATCGGCAAGCGGGATGCCATCGCTGCGCAGGCTCGCCGCCAGCCGTGTGGGCCAGCGATCCGCCGCATCGATGCCTTCGCCGACGGTGTAGCTGTCGCCCAGCGCCAGGTAGGACAGTGTTCCGGCTGCATGCGCCGGCGGCGGCGCCTGTTTGCTGGACGCTGTCACCGGCGGCACCGGATCACGCGACGGCTGCCATGCGCACGGTCGGTGACTGCGCGCGGCGGGACAGCACGCGATCGATGCGCTGGAAGACATCCCGCAGCACATCGGCCTGCGGCAACAGGGTCACGCGGAAATGCAGGCGATCGGGTGCATTGAAGCCTGAGCCCGGAACGATCAGCACGTCCTCGCGCTCGAGCAACTCCAGGGCGAAGGCGTGGTCGTCGAAGCCATCGGCGGCCGGCCCGACCACTCCCGGGAATCCGTACAACGCGCCGCTCGGCGCCACCAGGCGCAGGTGTTCGCTGGCCGCGCAGCTGTCGACCAGCGCTTGGCGCGTGGCATGCAGGCGCCCGCCGGGGCGACACAGGGCGCCGATGGTGTCGTCACCATGCAGTGCCTGCTCGATCGCGTATTGCCCGGGAACATTCGCGCACAGGCGCAAGGCGCCCAGCAGGTCCATCGCATTGTGGAAATCCTGGCTGGCGTGCGCGTCGCCACTGAGCACCGCCCAGCCGACGCGCCATCCGCAGGCGCGATGCACCTTCGACAGCCCGCCGAAGGACAGGCAGGGCGTATCGCCGGCCAGCGGCGCCAGCGGGTGGAAGGACGCGGCATCGGGCGC
>JBBRHT010000195.1:0-4220 GCA_038222295.1 Lysobacterales bacterium | reverse complement strand
CGGTACCGAGGGCAAGCTCGGCGGCCAGGCACAGGTGCCCGGCGTTGCCGGCACGTGGAAGGACCTCACCGACAACGTCAACTCGATGGCGTCCAACCTCACGACCCAGGTGCGCCCCATCGCCGAAGTCGCGACGTCGGTCGCCAAGGGCGACCTGTCGCGCAAGATCGCCGTCGATGCGCAGGGTGAAATCCTGCAGTTGAAGAACACCCTCAACACGATGGTGGACCAGCTCAACGGCTTCGCCGCGGAAGTGACGCGCGTGGCGCGCGAGGTCGGCACCGAAGGCAAGCTCGGCGGCCAGGCGCAGGTGCCCGGCGTCGCCGGTACCTGGAAGGACCTCACCGACAACGTCAACTCGATGGCGTCGAACCTGACGACGCAGGTGCGCGGCATCGCCAAAGTCGTGACTGCCGTGGCCAATGGCGACATGCAGAAGAAGCTGACGGTGGACGCGAAGGGCGAAATCGCCGAGCTCGCCGACACCATCAACAGCATGACGGAGACGCTGGCGATCTTCGCCGACCAGGTGACGACGGTCGCGCGCGAGGTCGGCGTCGAAGGCCGGCTCGGCGGCCAGGCGAACGTCCCCGGCACCGCCGGCATCTGGGAAGACCTGACCGCCAACGTCAACCAGCTTGCGGCCAACCTCACCACCCAGGTTCGCGCGATCGCCGAAGTGGCGACCGCCGTGACCCAAGGCGACCTCACGCGATCGATCCAGGTCGACGTGCGCGGCGAGGTCGCCGACCTCAAGAACAACATCAACGCGCTGATCGGCAACCTGCGCGCGACCACGGAAAGCTCGCGCGAGCAGGACTGGCTGAAGTCCAACCTCGCCAAGTTCAGCGACATGATGCAGGGCCATCGCGACCTCATCACGCTGGGCCACATGCTGTTGTCCGAGCTCGCGCCGCTGGTCGACGCGCAGCAGGGCCTGATGTACGTGGTCGAAGCCGGCGCCGGCGACCTGTCCGACCTGCGCCTGCGGCAACTCGCCGGTTACGCCGACTCCGACCAGTCGCCTGTCGCGCGCACGCTGCGCTTCGGTGAAGGGCTCGTCGGCCAATGCGCCGCGCAGGCCCGGGTGATCCTGATCGACGACGTGCCGTCTGGCACGGTGCAGATCGAATCGGGCCTGCTGCGCGCGGTGCCGCGCAGTGTGATCGTGCTGCCGGTGCTGTTCGAGAACCAAGTCAAGGCCGTGATCGAACTGGCCTCGCTGTCCGAATTCAGCCCGACCGAGCGCACCTTCCTCGAGCAGCTGTCGCGAAGCATCGGCATCGTGCTCAACACCATCGAGGCGACGATGCGCACCGAGCACCTGCTCGTGCAGTCGCAGCAGCTGGCCGGCGAACTGCAGTCGCAGCAGAAGGAACTGCAGCAGACCAACGAGGACATCGCGTTGAAGGCGGCACTGCTCGCCGAACAGAAGGCCGAGGTCGAGCACAAGAACCAGCAGATCGAGCACGCCCGTCGCGCGCTCGAGGACAAGGCGGCGGAGCTGGCGCTGACCTCCCGCTACAAGTCCGAGTTCCTGGCGAACATGTCGCACGAGCTGCGCACGCCGCTGAACTCGATCCTGATCCTGGGCCAGCAGCTTGCGGAGAACCCGGACACCAACCTCAGCCCGCGCCAGGTCGAATTCGCCAAGACCATCCACGCTGCCGGCACCGACCTGCTGCACCTGATCAGCGACATCCTCGACCTGTCGAAGATCGAGTCGGGAACGGTCACCGTCGACAGCGAGGAAATCGCCTTCGCGCACCTGCGGGAGAACATCGAGCGCGGCTTCCGCCACGATGCCGAACGGCGCAGGCTGGACTTCTCGGTGGACTTCTCGCCCGAACTCGGCCGCGCGCTCAACACCGACCCCAAGCGACTGCAGCAGATCCTCAAGAACCTGCTGTCCAACGCATTGAAGTTCACCGAGCAGGGCAGCGTGCGCCTGTCGGCCCGCGTGGCCAAGGGCGGCTGGACACTCAACCATCCGATCCTCGACGAGGCACCGACGGTGGTCGCGTTCGAGGTCACCGACACCGGCATCGGCATCTCCGCGGAGAAGCAGAAGATCGTCTTCGAGGCTTTCCAGCAGGCCGACGCCGGCACGTCGCGCAAATACGGCGGCACCGGCCTGGGTCTGGCCATCAGCCGCGAGATCGCCGGCCTGCTGGGCGGTGAGTTGCGCCTGTCCAGCGAACCCGGCAAGGGCAGCACCTTCACCTTGTACCTGCCGCTGAACTACATGGGCGCCGACAACAAGCGCGAGGACCACGCCGGCGCGCCGCTGGTCCAGGTCACAACCGCCGATCCCAAGCCGCAACCCGCGGAGGAAATCGCCGACGACCGCGACGACCTGGTGCCCGGCGACCCGTCGTTGCTCGTGGTGGAAGACGACCCGCGCTATGCGACGGTGCTTCGCGACCATGCGCGGTCGCGTGGCTTCAAGGTGCTCGTCGCCAACCGCGGCAGCGAGGCCTTGCGCCTGGTGCGCGAATACAAGCCCAGCGCGATCTCGCTGGATATCTTCCTGCCGGACATGCTCGGCTGGACCGTCCTGGCACGACTGAAGCAGGACTCCTCGACGCGCCATATCCCGGTGCAGATCGTCACGATCGAGGAAGAGCGCCACCACAGCATCGAGCGCGGGGCCTTCTCCTACCTGGCCAAGCCCGCGACCACGGAGACGATCTCCGCCGCGTTGCAGCGAATCAAGGATTACACGCTGCCACGCGTGAAGCGCCTGCTCGTGGTGGAGGACGACGACGTCGAGCGCATGAGCATCGAAGAGCTCATCCGGCACGACGACGTGGAGATCTCCACCGTGGGTTCCGGCGCCGAGGCGATTGCCGCACTGGCCGACGCCACGCAATACGACTGCCTGGTGCTGGACCTGCGCCTGCCCGACATGAGCGGCTTCGAGCTGCTCGATCGCATCCAGGACAATCCGGCGTTGCGCGACCTGCCAATCGTGGTGTTCACCGGCAAGGACCTGAGCACCTCGGAGAGCGATCGCCTGAAGAAGGTCGCCAAGTCGGTCGTGATCAAGGGGGTCGAGTCGCCCGAGCGACTGCTCGACGAAACCGCGTTGTTCCTGCACCGGGTCATCGCCGAATTGCCACCGGCCAAGCGCCGGATGGTCCAGCGCCTGCACGAGTCCGACGAGGCCCTGCGCGACAAGCGCGTGCTGGTGGTCGACGATGACGTGCGCAACATCTTCGCGCTGTCGAGCGTGCTCGAGCGCCACGGCATGAGCGTCATCACCGCGGGCACGGGCCAGGAGGCGATCGAAAAGGTGGCCGACGATGCCGACATCGACCTGGTGCTGATGGACATCATGATGCCGGGCATGGATGGCTACGACACGATGCGCGCGATCCGGCGTGATCCGGATTCGCGCGCCCTGCCGATCGTTGCGCTGACAGCCAAGGCAATGAAGGGCGATCGCGAGAAGTGCCTGGAAGCGGGCGCATCGGATTATCTCGCCAAGCCGGTCGTCACCGACCAACTGCTCGGGGTCATGCGGCAATGGCTGCATCGTTGACCGACATCGCGCTCCAGGCGCCACAGGCCGAGTCCGAGCGGCCCGTCAACATCCTGCTGGTCGATGACCAGCCGGGACGGCTGCTGACGTATCGCGCCATCCTGGAGCCGCTCGGTGAACACCTGGTCGAAGCCACCTCCGGCATGGAGGCGCTGCGCCTGCTGATGGAGGACGAGTACGCCGTGATCCTGCTGGACGTCAACATGCCCGGGATGGACGGTTTCGAAACCGCCAGCATGATCCACCAGCATCCGCGGTTCGAGAAGACGCCGATCATCTTCGTCACCGCGGTCAATGTCACCGACATGGATCGCCTGCGCGGTTACAAGCTCGGCGCGGTCGACTACGTCATGGTTCCGGTGATCCCGGAAATCCTGCGGACCAAAGTGGTCGTACTGGCAGAACTGTTCCGCAAGCGGCGGCAGTTGCAACAGGCCAATATGGCGTTGAAAACCGAGAAGGCGCGCGAACTCGACAAGCTCAATGCCTCCCTCCAGCAGGTCAACGCCGCGCTGGTCGCCAGCAACATGGAGTTGCAGAACGAAATCGACGAGCGCATCAATGCCGAGCAGCGCCTGCTCGAGGCCGACCAGCGCAAGGATGAATTCCTCGCCACCCTCGCCCATGAGTTGCGCAATCCGCTGGCACCGCTGCTCAATGCGCTCAACGTCCGGCG
>JBBRHT010000194.1:0-4269 GCA_038222295.1 Lysobacterales bacterium | reverse complement strand
GGCACGAAGCTGCCGATGTGCGCGAGCAGCACGATCAGCGCGTTCTGCCGCATGTACGTCGATTTGCCGCCCATGTTCGGCCCGGTGATGACGACCATGCGCACGTCGGGACGTTCGGGCAGGCAATCGAGCACCAGGTCGTTGGGCGCGAAGGGCTCGTCGCGCACCGCCTCGACAACGGGATGCCGGCCGCCCTCGATCCGCAATCCGGGGCTGTCGGAGAGTTCGGGCTGCGTCCAGTCCAGCGCCTGCGCACGCTCGGCGAAGCACGCAAGCACGTCGAGTTCGGACAGCGCCGATGCGCAGCGCCGCAATGGTTCCAGTTGCTCGTTGAGGCGATCCAGGAGGCCCTCGTACAAGCCCTTCTCGCGTGCCAACGCTCGCTCGCGCGCCGACAGAACCTTGTCCTCGAACGACTTCAATTCCTCGGTGATGTAGCGCTCGGCGCCGGTAAGCGTCTGCCGGCGTGTGTAATGCACTGGCGCGCGGTCGGCCTGGCCCTTGCTGATCTCGATGAAATAGCCGTGCACGCGGTTGTAGCCGACCTTGAGGCTCGCGATGCCGCTGGCCGCCCGCTCGCGCGCCTCAAGGTCGACGAGGAACTGGTCCGCGTTGGTCGACAGCCGCCGCAATTCGTCCAGTTCCGCATCATGGCCGTCGGCGAAGACGCCGCCATCGCGCGCAAGCACGGGTGGCTGTGCTGCGATCGCGGAGGCGAGAAGCTGGGCGACGCCATCGTGTTCCCCCAGTTCCGTGGCAAGTGATTGCAGTAGCGGCGAGTCGAGCGGAGCAAGCAACGCGCGGAATGCCGGAAGCAGCGCGAGACCGTCGCGCAGCGTCGACAGGTCGCGTGGCCGGGCGCTGCGCAATGCGATACGGGAGAGGATGCGCTCCATGTCGCCGATCGCGCGGAAGCGATCGCGTAGTGCGTCAAAGGCGCGGGCATCCAGGACCGTCGCGACCGCGTGGTGGCGCAATCGCAAGGTCGTGCGGTCGCGGAGTGGTCGGTGCAGCCAGCGCCGCAGCAGGCGGCCGCCCATGGGGGCGATGGTCGAGTCGAGCACGCCAAGCAGGGTCGTCCGGTTGTCGCCGTCGACGCGCGAGTCCAGCTCCAGGTGCCGTCGCGTCGCGGCATTCATGGCGATGGCGCCGTCAACCGCCTCGAAGGCAATGGCGGTCAGGTGCGGCAGGCGCTGCTTCTGTGTCTCCTCGACATAACCGAGCAATGCGCCGGCGGCGGCAATGCTCAGTGGCTTGTCTTCGATGCCGAATCCCGAGAGGTCGTGCACGCCAAAGAACTGCCGCAGCTGCCGGCGGCCGCTGTCGCCATCGAACAACCAGGGCGCGCGGCGGCGCACTCCGCTGCGGCCCGTGATCGCCGCCGCCCAGCCGTCCTCGTCGGGAAGCAGCAATTCCGCCGGCTCCAGGCGGGCGAGCTCGGCCTCCAGCGCATCCTCGCCGTCCACCTCCGACACGATGAAACGCCCGCCGGCGAGGTCCGCCCACGCCAGGCCGTAGCGTGGGGACTTCGGCCCGGCGCCACGTGCGATCGCAAGCAGCAATGTGTCGCGTCGCTCGCTGAGCAACGCGTCATCGGTGACGGTGCCCGGCGTGACGACGCGCACGACCTTGCGTTCGACCAGTCCCTTTGCGAGTGCCGGATCGCCGATCTGTTCGCAGATCGCGACGGATTCGCCCAGCGCGACCAGCCGCGCGAGGTAACCCTCGTGCGCATGCACGGGGACACCCGCCATCGGGATCGGCTGCCCGGCCGAGTTGCCGCGCTGGGTCAAGGTGATATCGAGCAGTTTCGCGGCCTTGCGGGCGTCGTCGAAGAACAGCTCGTAGAAATCGCCCATGCGGAAGAACAGCAGCACGTCCGGATAGCTCGCCTTGGCGGCAAAGAACTGCTTCATCAGCGGCGAATGCTGGGGCGCGCCCTCGGCATTCATGGAAAACAGACGCTGGTCATGGATGTCGACGGCTGCCGCGGAATGATGAAAAAGTGTAGTGCAAGCAGGGACCTGACGCGATTTCGGCAAGGCGGGCGGCTGCCGGCGATGGTGCGGGCGCCGGCTGTTGACGCGTTGTTCCAGCGGCTGGCGCATCCTTGCGTCGCTGCCCCGGTGCGCGGTGCCATCGCCACGGCCGAAGGCCAGGGAGAAGAACCATGCTGTACATCAAGTCGACGTCCAAGACAGTGGAACGCGCATTCGAGGACCTGCAGGCGTCCATTGCACGCAATGGATTCGGTCTGCTGCACAGTTACGACTTCCGCAGGACCCTCGGTGAGAAGGGCTTCCCGATGGAAAGCGAATGCAGGGTGCTGGAAGTGTGCAATCCGCGACAGGCCAGCGAGGTGCTCGCGGTCGACATGTCGCTCAACATGGCGCTGCCTTGCCGCCTATCGGTTTACCAGGATGGCGGGCGGACCTTGATCGGGATGGTCCCGCCGACGGACATGCTGTCGCTGGTATCGAAGGATCCCGCGATCGCGGCGACTGCGATGGAAGTCGAGCGGACGATGCGGACGATCATCGACGAGGCTGCCTGAGGTCCATCCGGCGAGGCGGCGGACAAGCGCCCATCCAGCCGGGCGGAGCAAGGCGACAGGCGTGTAATTGTGTCCGTCCGGCAACCGGATAAACTGATCCGATGCCTGCGCACATCGAACACCCGGGTCATTCCCACGAGGTCCGTGACTTCGGTCGCGCGTTCGCGATCGGCATTGGCCTCAACCTGTTGTTCGTCGCCGTCGAGGCGATCTTCGGCGGCATCGCGCATTCCCTGGCGCTGCTTGCCGATGCGGGGCATAACCTCAGCGACGTGCTCGGGCTCGTGCTTGCCTGGGGCGCAACGGTCCTGGTGCGCCGACTGCCGACGCGACGGCGTACGTATGGCTTGCGCAAGACGTCGATCCTGGCATCGCTGGGCAATGCGCTGTTGTTGCTCATTGCGGTCTCCGTCATCGTCTGGGAAGCCATCCGTCGCCTGCAGCAGCCAGAGCCAGTCGGCAGCGGCCTGGTCATGGGCGTGGCGGCGGTCGGCATCGTCATCAACGGTGTCACGGCCTGGATGTTCAGATCCGGGCGCAAGGACGACACGAATATCCGCGGCGCCTACCTGCACATGGCGGCCGACGCCGCGGTGTCGGCGGGCGTCGTGCTGGCGGCCATCGCCATGCGATACACGGGTTGGCTGTGGCTGGATCCGGCGGTCAGCCTGGTGATCGTCGCGGTGATCGGCTGGGGTACCTGGGGGTTGCTGCGCGACTCGGTGAATCTCGCGCTGGACGCTGTTCCACAGGGAATCGATCCCGGGCAGATCGCAAGCTACCTGGCAGGCCTGCCCGGCGTGATGGCGGTCCACGACCTGCATATCTGGGGCATCAGCACCACCGAGTCCGCGCTGACCGTCCACCTTGTGAAGCCCGATGCAACCATCGACGATGCATTACTGGGACGCATCAACGCGGACCTGCATCGCCTGTTCGGCATCGACCACGCGACCGTGCAGTTCGAGCTTGGCGACGATGCCCATCCGTGCAGCAAGGCATCGATGCGCGGTTGATAGCTGCCTGGCTGGCGGCAAGGCGTGACTTTTCCATTCGGGCGCCATGGTTTACAAGGAGCGTCCTGCAACCGGATATCGCCGATGGACACGCCCTCCGATTTGCAGCTGCAGGCCATGGCAGAGGATGTCGGCATCCGATTGCGTGCGGCGCGGCAAACGCTGGTGACTGCCGAAAGCTGCACCGGTGGCTGGATCGCGAAGATCGTCACCGACATCGCCGGAAGCTCCGACTGGTTCGACTGCGGTCTGGTCGCATACAGCTACGAGGCGAAGCAGGCGCTGCTCAGCGTCAATCCGCATACGCTCGAGACGCACGGTGCGGTGAGTCGCGAAACCGTCATCGAGATGGTGTCCGGTGCCCTTGTCCACTCCGGGGCGAGCGTGGCGGTCGCGGTGACCGGCATTGCGGGCCCGGGCGGCGGCACGACGGACAAGCCGGTCGGCACCGTGTGGGTCGCCTGGAAGCGCCGGGGAGGCTATCCGCGGGCGCAGCTGTTCGCATTCGATGGCGACCGCGAAGCCGTCCGGCGGCAGACCGTCGCGGCAGCCTTGTCGGGGCTGGCGCAATTCGCCGATTAGCCGATGGGGGTTGACGCATCCAATCCGTGAGTAGTATTACTACTAACCATGGAACTCACCGAAACCCAGCACGCCATCCTTGCCCACATCGGCGAACGCATCGCCGCCGAAGGCATG
>JBBRHT010000193.1:0-4293 GCA_038222295.1 Lysobacterales bacterium | reverse complement strand
TGAACTGGTCGCGCTGTTGAAGGGCCACATCGTCAATGGCCGCGAGAGCATCGCCGACATCGGTGCGAGTAGCTCCGCCAAGACCCTCAATGGCCAGTCAGCCCCGATCGCCATGACCGATGGCAAGTTCAGCATCGACGGTGCGCACGTCACGCAGGGCGACATCAGCTCGAGCAACGGCGTGATGCATGGCATCGACAAGGTGATCCTGCCGATGGCCAGTGCCACAAGGCAGTAAACGGTCCGGCGACATCGTGACCGCGTGACACCGACGGCAGGGCGCAAGCCCTGCCGTTCGTCTGCACGAACAGGGTTCGGGTCCGGTTTGTGCGCGATTGCCGAGATCCATGCGAGCGAAACAGCAGCAACGCGCGCCCGCAGCCGCTCCCACGAGCAGCGTTCTACGGGCGCCGCAATTCAAACACCACCGACACCTGCTCGCTGTATTGCACGGTGGGCTGGATGTAGCGGCCGTTGTTGATGCGGCTGCCGGTGACTTCGATCCGGTCCAGGTTGGTGCGCCCGCCATAGCTGTGGCCGCGATCGGAGCTGACGCTGTCGATGCTGTAGACCGGGCCAAGCGTGGCGCCGAATCCCCTGGCGAGGTCACTGGCCTTGCTGCGCGCGTCGGCAGCGGCATTGGCGCGGGCCTGCTGGCGCAGCGCATCGGCGTGGCTGGAGGAAAATTCGACGTTGTCGATCCTCGTAAGACCAGCGGCGACCGCGGCATCCAGGAACGCGCCCAGTCGCCCGAGGTCGTGCAGCTTGATCGTAACTTCGCGGCTGGCGTCGAAACCGTTGGACGTCCGGCGCCCGTGTTCGTCGGTGTCGTTGACTTCGGACAGGGACAGGTCGGCCGCGGAAATGTCGCCAGTACCCAAGGCGAATGTCGGGGCGAGCGCGAGCAGCGCATTGACGCTGCGATCGACCGATTGCTTGGCGACGCCGGCGTCCGCGTGGTGGACTTGCGCCGTGAGCGTCACGGTCGCCCGGTCGGGCGCGGCCGAAACCTTGCCTTCGCCATTGGCGACGACGTGCGGTGCGTCGGGATAGGGCGTGCCGGCCAGGCACCACGCGCGGAGCAGAAGTGCAACAAAGGGCCAGGTGCGCACGGGCCATCTCGTCGGGAGCCAAGGGCAGTCCAGGCAGGATCCGCGTGGGTTGCAGCGCGGCAGGGTCGATCACCAGCTCGCGGCTGAAGCCGCTCCTATAGCTGATCCCGCATCCGCTGAGTGCTAGCTTGCCGGTGACGACTCACCAGCTGCAGCCGCGTGCGCCGAGAAGCGGCTGCGGTATTGCGTGGGGCTGACGCCGAGCAGGCGCTGGAAGACGCGGCGCAGGTTCTGTTCTTCGACGTAGCCCGTGGCGTCGGCGATGCGTTTCAGTGGCAGGTCGGTTTCCTCCAGTGCGCGGCAGGCGGCTTCCAGGCGCATCGCTTCGACGGTCTTGGCCGGTGTGCGCCCGAGTTTCTCGACGTAGCTGCGGGCGAAGGTGCGTGGCGACATGCCGGCTTGTTCGGCGAGGCGCTCCACGCACAGGTCCTCGCCCAGGTGCGCGGCGATCCACGCGTGCAGGTCGGCGAAGCGGCCGCTGTCGTGCAGTTGTGCGGCCAGCGGCACGCTGAACTGCGATTGCCCGCCCGAGCGCTTGATGAACATCACCAGCTGCCGCGCGGTTTCGATCGCGACGTGGTGGCCGAAATCCTCCTCGATCAGCGCCAGCGTCAGGTCGATGCCGGCACTGACGCCGGCCGAGGTCCAGACCGCACCGTCCTGGATGAAGATGCGATCGGCGTCGATGTCGATGGTGGGATACAGCGCGCCCAGGCGTGCCACCCAGTCCCAATGCGTCGCCACGCGACGTCCGTCGAGCTGGCCCGCCGCGGCCAACAGGAATGCGCCAGTGCAGACCGAACACAGGCGCCGCACCGTCGGTGCGCGTCGTGCGATCCAGTCCACCAGGCGCGGCGGCGCATGGAAGGCATCGCCATTGCAGCCGCCGGGTGCGATCAGCGTGTCGATCGCGACGTTGTCCAGCGTCGACAGTGCCACCGTCAGCAGCGGCAGGCCGGCGCCGGTGGTGACCAGGCCGCCGTCGACCGAGGCGACGATCGTTTCGTACAGCGCCGGTCCGCTGCGCACGCCGTCGCGGCGCGCCGTGGCCAGCGCCTGCAACGGGCCGCTGAGGTCGAGCAGGTTCATCTGCTCATGGGCGAGCAGCACGACGCGAACGGGCTTGTCGGGAATCACGGCATGGGTGTTCAAGGCGGTCACTCCGGTGCTTCGCGCTGCGGGTTCATTGTTCGGACCCGGCGTACTCGAAGTCCAGCGCCACGCCGCGCGCGGTGGCACGACCATAGCGCGTGGCGATGGCGGCGAGCACCGTGTCGAAGGTCTGCGCCGACGGCGTGGCGTCGAACCCCGGCAATACCTGGTCGACCGGGTCCGGGCCGCCAACGACGCGATCGGGCAGCAGCACCAGGCCGTGCCGGGTCGTGATCGGATCGCGCGATGCGGACACGGCGTATGCACGGCTGCGTCCGGTGCGCGAATACGCATCGGCGGTCAGCGCCAGCGCGATCTCGTCGACGCCCGATGCCACCGGCACGCCGATGGCCTGCATCGCATGGAACCAGTGGTTGGTGAGGTTGGTTGCCGCGAACGCCGTCAGGTTGACCCCGAACCGCGGTCGGAACGCATCGCTGTCGTGCTGCGGGCTCCATTGCGCGACGCCAAGTTGCTGCGCCACCGCGGCGGCGCGGCCATGCCCGGCGATCGCTTCGACCAGGGCCAGTGACGTCGGAATGGCGGCGCTGATGCCGGCGCTGGAGACGACGCGGCCATCGGCGACGTAGCGGATGTTCTTCACCCAGTGCGTGTCCGGATACTGCTGCGCGCGCAGCGTTTCCGTCGCCCAGTGCGCGGTGGCGAGATGGCCTTTCGACAGGCCGCTGCCGGCCACCACCAGCGCGCCGTCGCAGATGCTGACGGTGGTCGTGCCCTTTGCACCCTGCGCCGCGATCCAGCCCAGCAGTACGGGATCGTTGTGGTTGACCACCGCCGGCACGATCACGTAGTCGGCGCCATCGGGGAAGCGCGCGTCGAATTCGCGGATGGTCGCCTGCGGCTGCAGGTGCAGCGCCGGCCGCATCGTCAGCGCGCCGGGAGCGGTGGCGACGGTGATCACGTCGGCGACATCCGCCTGCATCAGCACGCCGTACGGGATGACGAAGTCGACCAGCTCGGTGCCGCTGTTCTCGCCGATGATCGCGATCACCGGGCGCGTGCGACCGAAGCGGCCACGATACGGCGTGATGCGCCCCACCTGCGGATCGTGCGCCGTCGCCAGCGAGGCCACGGCCGAGGGCACCGACGGTTGCCGCGCGACGGCCGCGGTCGACGTGCACAACATGGCGATCGCGGCGACGGTCGGCGCGAACAACGGGGAGCGGCGGAATGCGTGCATGGCGATGGTCCTGTCGGGAGCGGCGGAGGAGGCCGCACTATCGAAGGCATCGCCCGTGGCGTAAATGACATAAAGCAGTCAAATGCTGCCGCGCCGCGATATGACGCGTCAGACAAAGGGGACGTGAAACAAAGGGGACGGAGGTAATTAACCTGTCGCCACCACCCTTGGTCGGCCTCGTGGCCTGACGCGCGCGGGCCGCTGCAGGGCCTTCTCGACCATCGCCTGGAATCGTGGGTTGCCTGGCGCCGTTCCTGGGCGAGGTGCCACCGGATCGAGGCGAGGTCGTCTGGCAACAACGGCTCCTGCAACCAATGTCGGTAGGCGGCCACGCGCTCGGCGCCGATGGCTCCCAGCGCCAGATAGACCTGGCATGGGAAACGCATCGGTGGCGGATGCCCACGGTGCCGGCCAATCGTCATGCACGCACTCAGTGCTTGCTGTTCAGTCGCGTGGGATACGCCTTGATTACCTCTGTCCCCTTATCTCTCTTGGCCGACAACGCATGGCAGAAAGGCGGCCGAAGCCGCCCTTCTGCGCAGGTCACGCCAGGCCGGCAGGCGTCATTGCATCGCGCGCTCCCAGCGGAACGGGCCAAAGGCGTTGTCGCCGTTGGCCGCATTGGCGCGCGGGTCGATGGTCAGCCGCAGGTACTCCAAGGGGAACGTGCTGCCATGCACGACGATGCGGTGGAAGTTGGGCACGTCGTAGCCCGGGTGCATCGCGTACACCGGATTGGCTGGCGACAACGGGTTGTCCGACAGGTACTCGTGCGAATCGCCATTGAGCATCAGCACCGGCTTGCCATAGGTGCTGGCGTGCGTTGCG
>JBBRHT010000192.1:0-4303 GCA_038222295.1 Lysobacterales bacterium | reverse complement strand
CCCGTGGCACAAGAAGCGCCATCACAAGCGCCGCCTCCTGCAGCCAGGCTTTGCCGCATTGCTGATACGTAAATTGGCCGTGGGAGGACGCTTGCACCTCGCCACCGATTGGCACGACTATGCGGAGCAGATGTGGGATGTGCTCGATGCGACACCGGGCCTGCGCAATCGCGCCGGCCCACGTGGCGATGTCGCGCGTCCCGACTGGCGCCCGCAGACGCATTTCGAGTCGCGCGGCCAGAAGCTTGGCCATGGGGTGTGGGACCTGCTGTACGACCGCTGCTGACGCAGAAGAGGATTCGTCGAAGTCGCATGGAGACCGCGCTCACGCTCACCACCGACATGAAGCTCGTGCTCGGGCTGGTGGTCTTCATGATGGCGATGTTCCTGTTCGAGCGCATCCGCGCCGATGTCGTCGCGCTCGTCGTGCTGATGCTGCTCGGGCTGACGCGGCTGGTCTCCCCGGACCGGTTGTTCACCGGCTTCTCGAGCAACGCCGTCATCAGCGTGATCGCGACCATGATCCTCGGCGCCGGACTGGACCGCACCGGCGCACTCAACCGCCTGGCTGGCTGGCTGCTGCGGCGCGCGCACGGCATGGAGAAGCGCCTGCTGCTGCTGACGACGGTGATTGCAGGCCTCAATTCGCCGTTGATGCAAAGCCCGGCGGTGATGGCGTTGTACATGCCGGTCGCCTCGCGCCTGAGTTCGCGCACCGGCCTGCCGCTGTCACGGTTCCTGCTGCCGATCGCGGCGGCGATCATCATGGCCAGCGGCATGACGATGGTCGGCAGCGCTCCGCTGATCATGCTCAACGACCTGCTGGTCTCCGCCAACGGCAACCTGCCTTCCGGCGTGGCCACGCTGCAGCCACTGAAGATGTTCGCACCGTTGCCGATCGGCCTGGCATTGCTGGCCACCTGCCTTGTGTACTTCCATTTCCTCGGCGACAGACTGCTCGAGGGCGTTGGCGACGACTCGGGCGTCACGCCTGCGCGCACGCAGAGCTACTTCGCCAAGACCTACGGCATCGAGGGCGACGTCTACGAATTGACCGTCAGCGCCGACAGTCCACTGGTGGGCATGTCGCTGGGCGAGGCGGAAGCACTGCATGGCGCGCCGCTCCTGCTTGCCCTCAAGACCGGGAACGAATCGCGCCTCGCGCCACCCGCCGACGCACGCATCTGGGTGGGCAGCGTGCTAGGCGCCATGGGGCCGAAGCAGCGCGTGACGGATTTCTCGCAGAATCATTTCCTGCGCATGGCAACGCGGCTGCGCGAGTTCGGCGACCTGTTCAATCCCAGCCGTGCTGGTATCTCCGAAGCCGTGGTGCCGCCCACGTCGCGCTTCATCGGCAAGACCATCGCCGAACTGCAGCTGCGCAAACAGCAGGGCATCAGCCTGCTGGCGGTCAATCGCGAAAAAGACGTCCTGCACGACAACATCCGCAAGCTGACCGTCCGTGCCGGCGACATGCTGGTCCTGCACAGTGTGTGGACCGACCTTGCGCAGGCCGCCGCGGGCAAGGATTTCGTCGTCGTCACCGATTACCCGAAGGGCGAACAACGCCCGCACAAGTTCAAGATCGCCATGACGATCTTCGCGGTGACCATCCTGCTGGCGCTGAGTTCGCGCATTCCGGTGTCGATCGCCCTGATGACCGGGGTCGTCGGCATGCTCATCAGCGGCGTGCTGACGATGGACGAGGCCTACGCCTCGATCAGCTGGCGCACGGTCTTCCTCATGGCATCACTGATCCCGCTGGGCTGGGCGGTGGATTCCACCGGCGCCGCGGCATGGGTGGCTGGCAGCGCCCTGGACCACTTGCCGCAGGGCACGGCACCCTGGTTGCTGCAGGCGACGATCGCGATCCTGACGGCCTTGTTCGCGATCGTCATCGGCAATGTCGGTTCCACCATCGTGATGGTGCCACTGGCCATCAACCTGGCGTTGGCGGCCGGCGGCAATCCGACCGCGTTCGCGCTGGTCGTGGCGCTGGCGGGATCCAGCAACATCATGACCGTGTCCAATCCGGTGATTTCCATGATCGGCGGGCCTGGTGGCTACAACACGCCGAGCCTGTGGCGCATCGGCACCCCGCTGGTACTCGCCTATCTCGCCGTCATGCTGGTCGGCGTCAACCTGATGTTCCACTGACAGCCGCTTCGGTCGGTGCTTTCCGGTCGCTACGCGCCGCCGCTCCCCAATACCACCATGCCCTCCTGCACGATGACCGCTACGGCGCTCAATCGATCCCCGCGGCACGGGCCAGCAACGCAGACACCCTGGTCGGTTTCAAAGCTTGCGCCATGCACGGCACACACAAGCAGTCCTTCCCTGCTCTTGAGGAAGCGTCCGGGCGACCAATCGAGACGGCGGCCGGCGTGCGGACAGACGTTGTGCCAGGCGCGAATGCAGGCGCCACTGCGATGCAGGATCAACGATGCAGTGTCGCCGTCGATCGTCGCCTGCGCTTCGGCGAAGCCGCCATCGTCGATATCGGCGAGCGACGCGAGCACCTGCACTGTGCCGGTGGTCTCGTCTTCGCCCGCGTCGTTTAACGAAGTACTCACAACTGCCTTGCGTCCAGGTCCGATACTGCCGGCACGGTCATCTGACCGCATTCTGTCACGACACCCCACAATGTTCGCCCAAGTCTTCCGCTTCGACGCCAGCCGCCTGCACGCGGCATTCGCACCACGCAAACCACGCCACCCGCTTGCCCGCATCGCCGTCGGGCTGCTGGGTATCGGCGTACTGGCGCTGCTCGTCTTCTTCAGTCTGTTCGTCGGTATCGCCATGCTGGGCATTGGCCTGGGTTATCGGTTGTTGCGCACGCGCAGGCCCGGTGGGCCACGCGCTGTCGGCAGGCCGTCCCCGGCAAACGTGGTCGACGGCGAATACCGCATTGTCGGAAAAACCATCCTGCCTTCCGCCTGAGCCGGGCCGATGCCGTCCGTCGTCGCACCCGCAACGCCCACGGTTCCGGTACGCGGCGGCGGCAGCTTCCAGGTCCACCGGATCTATTGCGTCGGTCGCAATTTCGCCGACCATGCACGCGAAATGGGCGCGAGCGCCCCGGCATCGCCCGCCGAACGCGGACGCCCGGTGTTCTTCCTCAAGCCCGCCGATGCCATCGTCGTCGATGGCATGGTGCCTTACCCGCCCGCGACCGCCGATCTGCACCATGAGGTGGAACTCGTGGTCGCGCTCGGCCGCGATGCGCCGCCCGGTGAGTTGCGGCATGCGCAGGCGAGCTCGCTCATCTTCGGGTACGCCATCGGCCTGGACCTGACACGCCGGGACCTGCAGGCCGAGGCGAAATCGCGCGGCCTGCCCTGGGATATCTCCAAGGCCTTCGACTATTCCGCGCCGGTCAGCGACATCATCGTCGGCGACAACGACGTCGCCTCACGGTCGATCACGCTCATGGTCAATGGCGAGCGCCGCCAACATGCCGCCCTTGCCGACATGATCTGGCCGATTGCCGATGTGCTGGTGGAGTTGTCGAAGCTGTACATCCTGCGTGCCGGCGACCTGGTCTTCATGGGCACGCCGGCCGGCGTGGGCCCATTTGAGGTAGGCGATTCCTTCACTGCCAGCATCGACGGCATGGTTGAGCTGCGCGGCCGGATCACGCCCCCGCTTGCGTGACGGCAACGGAAGCGCGGATTTCCGCAAGGGGGACGGCAATGGGCATGGTGGGCGAATTCAGGACATTCATCGCCAAGGGCAATGTCGTCGACCTCGCGGTCGGCGTGGTCATCGGTGCGGCCTTCGGCAAGATCGTGACCGCCCTCGTCGATGGCATCGTCATGCCCATCGTCGGGGTGGCGCTGGGCGGCGTCAGCGTCTCTGACTGGAAGGTCGTGTTGCGGCCGGCGGCGCTGGATGCGGCGGGCAAGCAGGTCGCCGAAGTTGCCGTGCGTTACGGCATGCTGATCCAGACGCTGATCGACTTCCTGATCATCGCCTTGGTGATCTTCCTGATGCTCAAGGCCTACAACCGCGTGCACAAGCCATCCGACGCCGCCGCACCCGCGGAGGAAGTGCTGTTGCTGCGCGAGATCCGCGACTCGCTGCGGCGCCCGGGACCATAGGTCTGGCTGCCGCTCCTGGAGTCGCGCCTGCGTCAGCGCGTGGCACGCAGGATCCAGTTCCCTTCCGGCAGGCCGTTCGCGGGGTCGCGCACGCGCAACGCGACTGCATTGGTGAATCCGGCATCGCGCAAGCGCTCGAGCAGGTCCCAGCCGAAGTGGTGGAAACACAGCACGCCGCCGCCGAGCGGATCGCCATGGAATTC
>JBBRHT010000191.1:0-4315 GCA_038222295.1 Lysobacterales bacterium | reverse complement strand
GCGACGGGCCGCGCCTGGGGCAACTTCGGTTTCTACCTGGGCGCCAGCAACGACAACCTGGAGGCCATCCGCACGCTGGATCCGCGCTCCGCGCCAGGCATCAAGGTCTTCATGGGCGCATCGACCGGCAACATGCTGGTCGACGATCCGGACACGCTCGATGCCATCTTCCGTGAAGCGCCCACGCCGATCATCACCCACTGCGAAGACACGCCCACGATCGAGGCCAACCTCGCCCGTTACAAGGCACGCTACGGCGAGGACATCCCAGTCGAGGCACATCCCGACATCCGCTCGCGCGAGGCCTGCCTGAAGTCGACCCAACTCGCGCTGCAGCTGGCCAGGCGCCACGACACCCGATTGCACGTGCTGCACATCAGCACGGCCGATGAACTCGCACTCTTCGAGCACGGCCCGCTGATCCGCGCCGACGGCTCGCGCAAGCGCATCACCGCCGAGACCTGCATCCACTTCCTGCGCTTCGACCGCGGCGACTATGCGCGACTGGGCAACCTGATCAAGTGCAACCCGGCAATCAAGGACGCCAGCGATCGCGAAGGCCTGATCCGCGGCCTCGCCGAGGACGCCATCGACGTGCTCGCCACCGACCACGCACCGCACACGCTGGAAGAAAAATCCCGGCCCTACCAGCAGGCCCCGTCCGGCCTGCCACTGGTGCAGTACGCGCTGAACGCCGCGCTGGAGCTGGTCCATGAAGGCCGGCTCACCACGGCCCAGGTCGTGCAGAAGTTCGCGCATGCGCCGGCGCAGTTGTTCGACGTGCACGAACGCGGCTTCCTCGAGGAAGGATTCTGGGCGGACCTGGTGCTCGTGGACGACTCCCCGATGACCGTGCGACGTGAGGACGTGATCTCCAGGTGCGGCTGGTCGCCATTCGAGGGCACCACGTTCCACACGCGCATCGCAGCAACCTGGGTCAATGGCGTGCTGGCCTGGAATGGCACCGCCCTGGCCGGAACGCCCCAAGGCCAGCGACTGGCATTCGCCAGATGAGACTCGCATGCCTGCTGGCGTCGCTGCTTGCGCTCGCCGTGCCGGTCCTGGCTTGGGCGAGCGACACCACGCTTCCGCCGACCGTCGAGCAGGGCGCCCTCGTGCTGGGGCATACGGCGCCCGGGAACCAGGTCTCCATCGGCGAGCGCCAGGTGCGTGTCGGCAGCGATGGTGAATTCGCCTTTGGTGTCGGTCGTGACGAGCCGGGCCCGCTGCAGGTCGATATCCACAGGCCGGATCGCTCCTCGCAGTCCGTCACCATCGTCGTCACGGCGCGGCAATGGCCGGTCGAGCGCATCGTCGGCGTGCCGCCAGCGACCGTGAACCCGCCGCCGGCGATTGCCGAACGCATCGCGCGCGAACAGGCGGCGGTTGCCTCGGCACGCTTGCGCGACGACGACCGCGACGACTACGAGCAGGCCTTCCAATGGCCTGTGCAGGGTCGCATCAGCGGCCGCTTCGGCAACCAGCGCGTCTATGTCCTGCCCGACGGGTCGGACGCACCCAGGTCGCCGCATTCGGGAATGGATATCGCGGCGGCAACGGGGACGCCGGTGCTCGCACCGGCACCGGGCGTCGTCACCTTCGTCGGGCCAGAGTTGTACCTGACCGGCGGGACGGTCGTGCTCGACCACGGCCACGGAATCAGCAGCAACTTCCTGCACCTGTCGCGGATTGACGTTCGCGTCGGCGACCGGGTTGGCGCCGCCCAGCGGATCGGCGCGGTGGGCTCGACCGGACGCGCCACCGGACCGCACCTGCATTGGGGTATGAACTGGTTCGACGTCCGCATCGATCCATTACTGTCGCTGGCAAGTTCCAAATACCCCACTTCGGCCGGGCCCGGCTCAAACCCGCGGAAGATTCCGTAGCCGTGATTCATTGCGCGCGGCGGCGCGTTGCACTGATGTCGCACGCGCATGGGATCGCGGCGCGGTTCGACGTCCGCATCGATCCATTACTGGCGCTGGATCGATCCGGCAAGACCGGATCGGCAAAGGCGCGCTAGGTCAGCGGCTCGACGCCCAACCCGCATCGTCAGTCGACGTTGCGACCGCTGACCCTCGCAGTGGCATCGTGCGGATGCAGGCTCTCGAAATGCGCCACGGTGGCGTCGAAACGTTCAATGCGCGGGTCGGTCGACAGCGCGGCGGCGATACGACGCGCGGCGTCCTCGCAGAACATCAGGTTGGCCGCATTGAGCCTGGCGAAGGCCTGCTCGTCCTCGCGCTTCACCGCGGTCTGCACTGGCGTTCCCAGCGCGCGTTCCAGTGAATCGATCAATGCCATCACCGGCAATTCGTCGAACGCGGGACGCAGTTGGACATGCACGTCGGCCCGGCTGCGCTGCGCATGCGGGGTGGCGGCAAGACCGCGCTCGGATTCGAGCCATTCGCGCACGATGCCGGCTTCCAGTGGATCGGACGCGGCGAAATCCTCGGCGAAGCGTTCGGCGTTGAGTTGGCGGGACAGGGCCGTGGACGCGGGACAGGTGCTGGAATATTCGACGGCCAAGGTCAACCCGAGGTGCAGGTGGCCGTCACGCAGCAGCGCGTCGATCACCACCGGATAACGCCGCCAGCCCTGGTGCGCGCTCGCCAGCGCCGGGCGCTGCACCATGTGGTCGTATCGCACCACCAGGCGGGACGCCGTCGACAAGCCCTGCTGGGAGTCGATGAAACCCTGCAGCACGCGGCGCAATCCCGCCGGCGTGACGGTCTCGGTCGCGAACGCCTGCTGCAGCTGCAGGTACAAACGCGACATGTGGATCCCGCGCGCGTGCGGATCACGCAGGTCCACGGCCACATCGACCGACCCGGCGACCCGCAGCAAGCCGCCCCGCCCGTCGGAAACCTGCACCGGCAACGCAATCCGGTCCATGCCGACCCAGTCGAGCGGTCGCGCAAGCGCCGCTGCGTCGCTGGCGACATCGGGCATCGGCATGGCATCGGGCAACGAGGACACGGCAGCGCTCGCGCAAAAAGGGCCGCCATTGTAACGACCACCCCGGGCAGGCGCCGTCACTGCATGCAACGCTGTGTCGCGTGCGGCGGTTTGCATCCAACGCCGACGATTCCCCCGGCGTGGTGTCTCAGCCCCGCGCAGCCCGCCAGGCGGTCCACAGCGTCGACCATCGCGGCACCGGAGCGGATGCTGCCTGGCCAGCGACGAATCGCGCCAGGCGCTCACGCTCAAGCGCCGCGAGGATGCGGCCAGCACGCGATCCGCCCGGGGGTGACCAACGTTGCAGGACTTCGCCCGCCCATGCCCGGGCAACAGCCTGTCCGACGATGGCATGTCCGGCGACAGCATGTTCGTTGACAGCCGCAGCCAGCCGCGCGCGCACCTGCAATGGCGCCGCGGCGTCACCGAGCAGGACGATCTGCTCGCACAGCAAACCAGCAACGGTAGCCGTCGCTGATGCCGCCTGCGGCGACGCAAGCAGGGTCGCGTCGATCGCAATGGCGGCCCGGGCGAAGGGCATCAGGCGGTTGATCGCTTCGCCTGCATCCCGCGCCGGTTCGCGGGTCGCGGCCAATGCAACGGTCGCCATGGCAAGCGGCGACCACGCCGCCGCAGTGCGTTGCAGCACGATCCCCAGTGGATGCCGACGTCGCCCCTGCGTCCATCCGAGCAGCTCCTCGGCCCACCAGCCCAGCTTGGCTTCACCGGGGCGTGGGTCGCTGCCAGCCCACGCGGCGTCCAGGAGCTCCTGCCGCAATGCAAACCAGGCCAACGCGACGTCGCGCTGCGAAGGTGGGACAAAAACCTGGGCGATGCGCCATTCGGGCCAGCGATCCTGCCACTTGGCGGTAAACGCCGACGCGGACTGCGAAATGTCCACGCCTGTCAGGGCCAGTTGGCGGGATCGAGCAACTGCACCGGGGTCCCGATCATCCGGTCGCCGCCCCATGCCGCCGGGTCGTCATCGTCCAGGCGATAGCCCCACAGCGCGACGATCGACGCCATGCCGGCCGCGCGCGCGGCGTCGATGTCGCGCTGGTCGTCGCCGACATAGGTGCAGTCCGCGATCCCGACCCGCAACTCGCGCGCCGCATGCAGCAGCGGGAGCGGATCGGGCTTGCGCGCGGGTAGCGTGTCGCCGCCGATCAGGATCGCGCAGCGTGCATCCCAGCCAAGCAGTGGCAGCAAACGCAGTGCCAGGTATTCCGGCTTGTTGGTCACGATCCCCCATCGGCAGCCCGCGGATTCGATCGCGCCGAGCAGGGTCTCGACGCCATCGAACGCCTGGCCATGGCGCGCCAGTTCCCCCGCATAGACCTCAAGGAAGCGAGGGATC
>JBBRHT010000190.1:0-4339 GCA_038222295.1 Lysobacterales bacterium | reverse complement strand
CAAGCCGATCGTGCAATGATCGCCAGATTGTTTGTTGTATTCGCCCAGGAGAGACAGTGATGAAGCGCTGGATGGGAATGCCGCTTGCCGGCGTACTGGCATTGACGGCCTGCGTCACGATCAATGTGTATTTCCCCGCTGCAGAGGCCAAGGCAGCGGCGAAGCAGTTCGTCGAGAAGGTGATTGGCGACGAAGGCCAGCCTGCACCGGCGACGCCACCTGCCCCTGGCGGCGGTGGAATGGCGAACCTGGGCCTGCCGCGGTTCGATCCGCTGATGCTGATCGGAATCTCGCCTGCCTACGCCCAGGGCGCACCGGACATCACCATCAAGACACCGGTGATCCAGTCGATCCAGTCGCGCATGGCGCAACGATTCGACAGCAGCCTGCGTGCCGGTTTCGACTCCGGCGCGTTGGGCTTCACGCGTGACGGCCTGATCGTCGTGCGCGATGCCAGCAAGCTGCAGCTCAAGGATCGCGTCGCGGTCAACCAGGCGGTGGCCGACGACAACCGCGACCGCAAGGCCGTCTACCGCGAAGTCGCCGTCGCCAACGGCCATCCCGAGTGGGAGGCGCAGATCCGCGGGGTGTTCGCCAAGCAGTGGGTCGACAGTGCGCATGGCGGCTGGTGGTACCAGGACGCCTCCGGCGGCTGGAAACAGAAATAACCCATGTTGCCCGGGCGGCCCGCGAAAGCGGGCCGTTCGCATTGGGTGCCCAACCCTTGGCGTCTGCGACAATGCGCGCCCCACCCGCGCCGATTGATCCGTGAGCCGCATCGACCAGACCCCGTTTGAAGTCGTCGTGACCGGCCTCACCCATGATGGCCGCGGTGTCGCGCGGCGCGAATCGGGCAAGGCGATCTTCATTTCCGGCGCATTGCCGGGTGAACGCGTCATGGCGCAGCAGACGGCGCGCCAGCGCAGCTTCGATGAGGCCAGGACGGTCGCAGTCCTCGAGGCTTCCGCGGACCGCGTCACGCCACGTTGCCCCCACTTCGGCGTGTGTGGCGGCTGCGCCTTGCAGCACATGGATGAAGCCCGGCAGATCCACGCCAAGCAAGGCGTGCTGATGGAGAACCTCGAGCGCATCGGGCACGTCACCGCCGAAGCGATCCTTCCGCCGCTGACCGACACCGCCTGGGGCTACCGTCGCAAGGGGCGTTTCTCGGTGCGGCGGGTCGAGAAGAAGGGCAAGACACTGGTGGGTTTCCGCGAGCAGGATCCGCGCTTCGTCGCCGACCTGGGTGAATGCCATACCGTCATTCCGCAGATCGGGATGAAAGTCGCCGCGCTGGCCGCGCTGGTCGACGGCATGGATGCGCGCAGCGAGATCCCGCAGGTCGAGTTCATCGCCGGCGACGACACCGTGGCGCTGGTGTTCCGGCATCTGGTTCCGCTCGGCGACGCCGACCGCGCCGCCCTGGTCGACTTCGCGAAGGAACATGGTTTCGCGATCTTCCTGCAGCCCGGCGGCATCGACTCGGTGCATGCCTTGTGGCCTGAAGCGCCGGCGTTGGCTTTCCGCCTGCCGCAGTGGGACGTGGAGTTGCAGTTCCGTCCGCTGGATTTCATCCAGGTCAACGCGGGCCTCAACCAGAAGATGATCGCCAGCGCGCTGTCGCTGCTGGACGCGCAACCCGGCGATCGTGTCCTCGACCTGTTCTGCGGGCTTGGCAACTTCACGCTGCCGCTGGCGCGCACGGTTCGCGAAGTGGTCGGTGTGGAGGGGGATGCCGGCCTCGTGCAACGGGCACGGGACAACGCCACGCACAACCAGCTGGGCAATGCGCAGTTCCACGCGGCCGACCTTGCGCAGGACCTGCGCACGCAGCCATGGATGCGCGAGGGCTTCGACCGCCTGCTGCTGGACCCGCCGCGGTCGGGTGCGGACGTCGTGCTCAAGCAACTGCCGCTGAAGGGATTGCAGCGGATCGTCTACGTCAGCTGCCACCCGGCATCGCTGGCGCGCGACGCCGGTTACCTGGTCAACGAGAGTGGCTGGAAACTGCGCGCCGCCGGCGTCATGGACATGTTTCCGCACACGGCCCACGTGGAATCAATCGCGATGTTCGAGGCGCCGTGACTGGACCCGCATGCACGGCAACGCGACGCCACCGGAGCGCGCAGGAAGGTAACATCGCGACGATAACGGCGATCAGCCCCATTGGAATGAAGGAGAACACCTGATGCTGGTCATCGGTATCGCCGGCACGGAAATGACGGCGCAGGAGCGCGACTGGCTGCAGGACGATGCCTGCGCGGGCGTCATCCTGTTCTCGCGCAATTTCGCATCGCGCGTCCAAATCGCGGAGCTGTCGCAGGCCATTCGCGAAGCAGCCCCGCGGCCGCAACTCGTGTGCGTGGACCAGGAAGGCGGCCGCGTGCAGCGATTCCGCGACGGCTACAGCGAATTGCCGCCGCTGGAGGTCCTTGGGCGCCTGTATGCCGATGATCCAGCAGTCGCGCGGGCGCTCGCGCAGGAGCACGCCTGGTTGATGGCGAGCGAAATCCGCGCCAGCGGCGTCGACCTCAGCTTCGCGCCGGTGGTCGACCTGGGCCGCGGCAACCGCGCCATCGGTGATCGCGCTTTCTCCGCCGATCCGCAGGTGGTGGCGGAGTTCACCCGCGCCTACGTGCGGGGCATGCATGCGGCGGGCATGCCGGCGACGCTGAAGCATTTCCCAGGCCATGGATCAGTGCTGGAAGACACGCACTTCGATACGGCGGTGGATGGCCGGTCGCTCGACGAGCTACGAGCCCTCGACCTGGTGCCGTTCGTGGCCGGCATCGATGCCAAGGCGGACGCGGTGATGATGGCGCACGTCGTCTACCCGCAGGTCGCGCCGGAGCCCGCCGGTTATTCCCCACGCTGGATCAACGACATCCTGCGCGGCGACATGGGATTCCGCGGCGTGGTGTTCTCCGATGACATCGGCATGGCGGCGGCTTTTTCCGCTGGCGGCATCAAGGCGCGCGTCGATGCGCACCTGGACGCCGGCTGCGACGTGGTGCTGGTGTGCCACCCGGAGCTGGTGGATGAATCGCTCGCCGCCGTGCGCGGCCGCAGCCTCAATACCGCAGCGCTGATCGGCCTGATCGGACGCGGGGCGATGGGCTGGGACGGGCTGATCGCGGGGTCGCATTACCAGCAGGCTCAGGCAAACCTGCTGGGCGGACTGGCATGACAGCGAGCACGCTCCTGTCCGACGTGTTGCCGCAGGCGCAGCTGGTGCATGACCGTTTGCACATCGAGCGCGCCATTGCCGAGATGGCGATCCGCATCCGCAACGACTACGCCGGCGACGTGCCGCTGTTCCTGACGGTCATGCACGGCGGCCTGCCGTTTGCGGCGCACCTTGCGTTGGCCCTGGGCGAACTCAGCCAGCCCGTCACGCTCGATTACCTGCATGCAACGCGTTATCGCGGCCAGACATCGGGCGCGGCGGTGGAATGGAAGCACCAGCCGGCCACGTCGCTGCGCGGACGTCGGGTGTTGCTGGTCGACGACATCGTCGACGAGGGATACACGCTGGCGGCGGTGCGCGACTGGTGCATGGGCGAGGGAGCGCTCGATGTGCGGATCGCGGCACTCGCCGTCAAGCGCCACGACCGATGCGTCGATGGATTGCGCGCCGACTATGCCGGCGTCGAGGTTCCCGACCGTTATGTCTTCGGTTACGGCATGGATTACCACGAGCAGGGCCGCAACCTGCCGGCCATCTACGCGCTATGAGTGGGATCGACCTGGACAGCCACATCGACAGCGACCAGGGCATCGAACTGGCCGTCATCGGCGGAACCGGCGTGTACGCACTGGGGCAGTTGGCGGACGTCGACAGCTGGTGGCAGGAAACGCCTTATGGCATGCCGTCGGGCCCCATCCGGATCGGCGCCCTCGATGGCCACAGGGTCGCGTTTCTCGCCCGCCACGGCGAGGGCCACTCCGTGCCGCCGCATCGCATCAACTATCGCGCCAACCTGGTCGCATTGCAGATGGCCGGCGCGCGTCGTGTGTTGGCACTCAACACGGTCGGTGGCATCACCGCGGACTGCGGCCCCCGCGCACTCGTGTGCCCGGACCAGTTGATCGATTACACGTGGGGCCGGATCGGCACGTTTGGCGAGGAAGCGGGCAGCGACGTCGTGCACGTGGATTTCGGTGACCCCTACACGGCGACATTGCGCGCGGGCGCATTGGCGGCCGCACGCCGCGCGAATGTGCCCATGGTGGATGGTGGCTGCTATGGCGCCACCCAGGGCCCGCGACTGGAAACCAGGGCCGAGATCGCGCGGATGCGCCGCGACGGCTGTGACCTGGTCGGCATGACCGGCATGCC
>JBBRHT010000189.1:0-4340 GCA_038222295.1 Lysobacterales bacterium | reverse complement strand
TCCATGCGGAAGTGATCCAGCTGCGACTCGCTGATGCGGCCTTCGAGGAAGGAGCGCGCGTAGATGCCGGGCGATGAGTGGCCCTGGATGTAGAGCAGGTCGCCGGGATGTTCGGCGGTCGGCGCGCGCCAGAAATGGTTGAAGCCGACGTCATAGAGAGTGGCGCCCGAGGCGAAGCTGGCGATGTGGCCGCCGAGGTCGCCGGGCTTGCGGTTGGCGCGCACGACCATCGCCATCGCGTTCCAGCGGATGATCGAGCGGATGCGCCATTCCATCGCCGAGTCGCCGGGGGCTTTCGCTTCCTGGCCGGCGGGAATGGTGTTGATGTATTCGGTGGTCGGCGAGAACGGCAGGTGCGCACCGGCGCGGCGCGTCAGCTCGACCATGCCTTCGAGCAACTGGTGCGCGCGCTGCGCGCCGTCGTGGTCGATGACGGATTTGATCGACTCGACCCACTCGCGGGTCTCGCTCGGATCCGGGTCGTCCAGCAGCAGTTCGTTCAGCCAGTTCATCAAGGTGCTCCGCGCGGCCAGCTGGCTACGCTTTGGGTCGTTGGGATGGGGAGATTCTAGCAAGGCGACGCCCCGCTCTTCGTAGGAGCGGCGTAAGCCGCGACCGGGAGCCTCCTACGCCGTGGAAAGCCATCGGCTGATAGCCCACGAACAAGCCGCGCCACATGGTCACCTGCATGGAAACCGACGTCCCCCGCCCTCACGGCCATTCCGCGCTGCGACGTGGACGATCGTCGTGTAGCGGCCAGCGTTATCTCGTCACCACGGTCACGCGCGCGCGAATCCCGCTGTTTGGTGAATGGGAGAGCGGCGTGATCGCCGCGAGGGCGATCACTGATCCGCGGCTATGGACGTCCTCGGCCCTGCTGGCCTGGGTGCTGATGCCCGATCACTGGCATGGCCTTGTCGAGCTGGGCGACAGACGCGGTCTGTCCGATACGATCCGCGCCTTGAAGGCGAATGTCGCGCGACAAGTGCGCGCAGCGCGGCCGGAGTTATCAGGCGTGTGGGCCAGTGGTTACCACGATCGGGCGTTGCGAAGCCAGGAAAGCATGGTGGATGTCGCACGTTACATCGTGCTCAATCCTGTGCGTGCGGGGTTGGTACGGTCGGTGGGGGACTATTCGTTTTGGGATGCTGCCTGGGTGTAGGTCCGGCGCGTGATGGGGCTTCTGGTCGCGGCTTACGCCGCTCCTACGAAGGGCGCGGACGAATGGCGCTTGCGAAGAGCGCGGACGCGGCGTGGGGATTGCGGGAGTCGGCTAGTGGGCGTGTAGGTCCGGTGCGTGATGGGGCTTCTGGTCGCGGCTTACGCCGCTCCTACGAAGGGCGGGGACGGATGGCGCGGACGAATGGCGCTTGCGACGAGCGCGGACGCGGCGTGGGGATTGCGGGAGTCGGCTGGTGGGCGTGTGGGTCCAAGCGGCGAAAGAGCGGCGCAGACATTGCGCCGCTCTTTTTGGACTCAGCCGCGCGCCTTGCGGATCTGCGCTTCGACCGCCGCGATCGCAGTCATGTTGACCACGCGGCGCGGTGTCGATGCCGGGGTGAGGATGTGCGCGGGCTGGTCGATGCCCATCAGGATCGGGCCGATGGCAACGCCGTCGGTCATCATCCGCACCATGTTGTAGGTGATGCTGGCCGAATCGAGGTTGGGCATCACGTACAGGTTGGCGCGGCCCTTGAGCGTGGTGTTGGGGAAGATGCGCGTGCGCAGGTCCTCGTCCCAGGCGGTGTCGGCCATCATCTCGCCGTCGACTTCGAGCTTGGGCACGCGTGCCTTCAGCAGTTCGCGCACGCGGGCCATCTTGGTCGCGCTGGGGTCGTTGTGGCTGCCGAAGTTGGAGTGCGACAGCAGCGCGATCTTCGGCTCGATGCCGAACAGCTTGAGGCGGTAGCTGGCCTGCAGCGTCGCCTCCGCGATCTGCTCGGCGGTGGGATCCAGCTGCACGTGCGTGTCGAGGAAGAACCACACGCCACGATCGTTGATGACGCCGGTCATCGCCGAGGTGCTCTGCACGCCGGGATCCAGGCCGAAGACGCTGCGCAGGTAACCCAGCTTCTTGTGGTAGCGGCCGACGAGCCCGCAGATCAACGCATCGGCCTCGCCACGCTCGACCATCAGCGACGCGATCAGCGTGGGGCGCGAGCGCAGCAGGTTCTTCGCCGCCGCCGGGGTGACGCCGCGACGTTCGGTCAGTGCGTGGTACTGCTGCCAGTACTCGTCGAAGCGCGGATCGGAATTGATGTTGGTCAGCTCGAAGTCGACACCGGCGCGCATGCGCAGGCCAAGCCGGTCGATGCGCGCCTGGATCACCTGGGGGCGGCCGATCAGGATGGGTGTGGCGAGTTCCTCGTCGATCACGGTCTGCACCGCGCGCAGCACGACCTCTTCCTCGCCTTCGGCGTACACCACGCGCTGGCGATCCGCTCGCGCACGATCGTACACCGGCTTCATCAGCAGGCCGGTGCGATAGATGAACTGGCCGAGCTTCTCCTCGTAGGCATTGAAGTCGGCGATCGGGCGCGTGGCGATGCCCGACTCCATGGCTGCCTTGGCCACCGCCGGCGCGAGCATCACCAGCAGGCGCGGATCGAAGGGACGCGGGATCAGGTATTCGGCGCCGAACTTCGGCGCGTCACCACCGTAGGCGCCGCCGAGGTCGGATGACTCCATGCGCGCCAATGCCGCGATCGCGCGCACGCAGGCGAGTTTCATCGTCTCGTTGATTTCCGTCGCACCGACGTCGAGCGCGCCGCGGAAGATGTAGGGGAAGCACAGCGCGTTGTTGACCTGGTTCGGGTAATCCGAACGGCCGGTGGCAATGATGCAATCCGGGCGCACGCGCTTCGCGTCTTCCGGCAGGATTTCCGGATAGGGATTGGCCAGCGCGAGGATGATCGGCTTGTCGGCCATGGTCGCGACCATCTCCGCCTTCAGCACGCCGCCGGCGGACAGGCCGAGGAAGATGTCCGCGCCATCGACGATTTCGGCAAGAGTGCGCTTGCTGGTGTCGCGCGCGTAACGCGCCTTGTCCGGATCGAGCTTGTCGCGGCCGGCGTAGAGCACGCCCTCGCGATCCACCGCCAGGATGTGCCCGGGCTTCATGCCCAGCGCGACCAGCATGTCCAGGCAGGCGATGCCGGCGGCACCGGCGCCGGACGTCGCCAGTTTCACGTCTTCGATTGTCTTGCCGACGATCTCGAGCGCGTTGAGCACCGCGGCGCCGACGATGATCGCGGTGCCGTGCTGGTCGTCGTGAAAGACGGGGATGTTCATCCGCTCGCGCAGCTTGCGCTCGACGATGAAGCACTCCGGCGCCTTGATGTCCTCCAGGTTGATGCCGCCGAAGGTCGGCTCCATCGACGCGATGATGTCGACCAGCTTGTCGGGATCGCGTTCGTCCAGCTCGATGTCGAACACGTCGATGCCGGCGAACTTCTGGAAGAGGATGCCCTTGCCTTCCATCACCGGCTTGCCGGCGAGCGGGCCAATGTCGCCAAGGCCAAGCACGGCGGTGCCGTTGGTGATCACCGCGACCAGGTTGCCGCGCGCGGTGAGCTCGCTGGCGGCATTGGGGTCGGCGACGATCGCTTCGCACGCGTAGGCCACGCCGGGCGAATAGGCGAGCGCGAGATCGCGCTGCGACACCATCGGCTTGGTCGGGACGACCTTGATCTTTCCGCGCGGCTCGATGCGGTGGTAGTCGAGCGCAGCCTGCTTGAGCTCCTCGCCGGGATTGGCGGGACCCGGCATGGAACCGGCTGCAGGGCTGCTGGACGACGGGGAATCAGGCATCGGTGGAGGCGCCGCGGACGGGCGCTTGATTCTAAACGCTCGGCCGGCCGCTTCGCGCGGATGCGCCTGTCGCCGCGCTGCGGGTGGCGCGGGGGCGGCAATCCACCGCCGATCGCGCAGAATGCCGGGCACGACGGAGGTGGGCATGGGGCGTTGGGGACTGCAGGGGTGGATCGCGCGCTGGGCGCCGGCGGGTGTCTTTGCGCTGGTGCTGCTGGCGCAACTGCCGCTGGTGCGCAATCCGGGATATTTCAGCCACGACGAGCTGCAATGGGCCGCGTTCGCCGGGACCAGCGGGCCGATCCCGTGGGTATCGTGGATCGGCGTGGACGCTTTCCAGTACCGGCCGCTGACTTTCAACCTGTGGCTGTGGCTGTCGCGGGAGCTGTTCGCGCAGCCGCAGGCGTTCCATGCGCTGCTGGTCGCCTGGGGCGCGAGCAACGCCGCCTTGCTGTGCGCGCTGGCACGGCGGCTTGGCCTGGCCGCCTTGCCGGCGGCGATCGCGGCGCTGGTGTTCGCGCTCGGTCCAT
>JBBRHT010000188.1:0-4372 GCA_038222295.1 Lysobacterales bacterium | reverse complement strand
CAAGCTGATGAAGCAATATCAGCAGATGGAAAAGATGATGAGCAAGATGGGCCGCGGGGGCATGAAGGGGCTCATGCGCGGCATGCAGGGAATGATGGGTGGCCGCGGCGGGATGCCGTTGCGCTGAACCATCGCAGCGTGTTTATTCCTTGCCGGTGGGGCGCTGGTCGTCCGCTTGACGGTCGCAGCTGACGCACGCCCGGGGACGGGCTGGCAAGCGGCAGGTTTCCCCACGGCCTTCAATGCCTTACAATGCCCGGCTTACCTCGGCACGTCCGCCGACTGGGCAACACGGGAACAGCAGCACATGGTCAAGATCCGCCTGACGCGTGGCGGCGCCAAGAAGCGCCCCTTCTACCACATCATCGTCACCGACAGCCGCAGCGCGCGCGACGGCCGCAACATCGAGCGCCTGGGGTTCTACAACCCGATCGCGACTGGTGGCGAGAAGCGCGTCGAGCTCAACGCCGAGCGGGTGAAGTTCTGGGTCGGGCAGGGCGCGCAGATGACCGACAAGGTCGCCGACCTCTACAAGCAGGTCGAGAAGGCTGGCGCTCAGCCGGCCGCAGCAGCAGCCTGATTCCCTGGTCGCGCGCTCGCGCGTCCGCTGACCGATGGAAACCACGCGCCCCGCTCCGCAGGGAATGATCCTGCTGGGCCGGGTGCTCGGCGCTTTCGGCGTGCGCGGTGAACTGAAGCTCGAATCGTTCACCGAGCCCAAGTCCGCCATTCTCCGCTACCAGCCATGGACCCTGCGCGACGCGCAGGGCCGCGAACGACTGCTTGCACAGGCGCGTGGCCGTGAAACCGCCAAAGGGCTGGTCGCGACATTCCCCGGGATCGACGATCGCGATTCGGCCGAAGCCTTGCGCGGCACCGAGGTCTACGCGCCGCGCAGCGCCCTGCCGCCGCCGCAGCCGGGCGAATATTACTGGGTCGACCTGGAAGGCCTGCGCGTGGTGAACCTGGAAGGCGTCGATTTCGGCACGGTGTCGCACCTGTTTTCGACCGGGTCCAACGACGTGCTGGTCGCGCGGGGCGACCGCGAGCGCATGATCCCGTTCCTCGAGCCGGACTACGTCAGGTCGGTCGATTTCGACGCCGGCCTTGTGACCGTTGATTGGGACGCCGATTTCTAGGGAATGACTGCAATGCGCGTCGATGTCGTCAGCCTGTTTCCTGAATTCGTGGCGCAGGTCGCCGGGCACGGCGTGGTCGGACGTGCGCAGGAGCGCGGCCTGTTATCGATCCACGGCTGGAATCCACGCGACTTCGCCACCGGCAACTATCGCCGCGTCGACGAGCGACCGTTTGGTGGCGGGCCCGGAATGGTGATGTTGATCGATCCCCTGCGCGATTGCATCCAGGCAGCGCGCGATGCGGATCCGACGCAGGCGACAGTCATCTATCTCAGCCCGCAGGGCGAGCGGCTGACCCAGGCCAAGGTGCGGGAGCTGGCCGGCCGCGACCGCGTCATCCTCCTGTGTGGCCGATATGAGGGGATCGACGAACGCCTGGTGATGGCCGAAGTCGACGAGGAGTTGTCGATCGGCGACTACGTGCTCTCCGGCGGCGAACTCGCGGCAGCCGTGGTGATCGATGCGGTCGCCCGACTGCAGGCCGGCGCGCTGAACGACAGCGAATCGGCGGCGCAGGACAGTTTCGAGCCCGGCGACGAAGCCGGTTCACTCTTGCTGGATTGCCCGCATTTCACCCGGCCGCTCGAGCACGAGCTGGGAGCCGTGCCCGCGGTGCTGATGTCCGGCAACCACGCGGAGATTGCACGCTGGCGCCGACAGCAGTCCCTTGGACGAACGTGGTTGCGGCGACCGGACCTGATCGATCGGGCAACCCTGTCCAAGGCCGATCGACAACTCCTGGAGGCCTTCCTGGCCGAGTCAGCCCCCGATCCCCGCAGCACCTAAGCCCCTAGCACCGCAGGAATTTTTGCCGCTATAATGAGCGGCTTAGCTCCACCCATGCCCGACGCGGGTCCACGTGCACTCGCGCTTCCACACTGCCTCCAGGCACCCAACAGGCCGAGTCATGAACAAGCCCTCGATCCACACGCTGCTGCAGAACTTCGAAACCGAACAGGTCCAGCGCGAATTGCCTGACTTTGGTCCCGGCGATACCGTCGTCGTCAACGTCAAGGTGAAAGAAGGCAATCGCGAGCGCGTGCAGGCCTATGAGGGCGTGGTCATCGCCAAGAAGAATGGCGGCCTGAATTCGGCGTTCACCGTGCGCAAGATTTCGCACGGCTTCGGCGTCGAGCGCGTCTTCCAGACCCACAGCGCGATCATCGAGTCGGTGCTGGTCAAACGCCGTGGCGCCGTGCGCGCCGGCAAGCTGTATTACCTGCGTGGCCTGCAGGGCAAGAAGGCGCGCATCAAGGAAGACCTGGCTGCCCACGCCAAGGCGAAGGCAGACGCGAAAGCCTGATCTTCCCGGGTCGGTGCCAGCAAACGGCCGCCCAAGGGCGGCCGTTTGCGTTTCATCACGGGGTTCCAGAGTCGTCCGCCGTCATCCAGCCAGCGCACGGGATGCGTCGGGGGAATTTCGTGTCGCCATGCCGCCCGGGTTGCCGCTCCGCTGCGCAGCCGGTAGTTTGCTCCGGTGGCTGAAGACTCCATTCCAGGTGCGGTGCGGCTCGACCAGTGGCTTTGGGCAGCGCGCTTTTTCAAGACGCGCAGCATTGCGCGACAGGCCGTGGACACCGGCAAGGTGCATGTCGGCGGCCAACGCGCGAAGCCAGCTCGCGGCGTGCGTGCAGGCGACGCATTGCGCATCGTCCGCGGCGAGGAAACGATCGATGTGGTGGTGCGGGCGATCAGCGCGCGACGTGGATCCACCGGCGTCGCCCTGGCCCTCTACGAGGAACCGGATAGCTCGCGCTTGCGTCGTGAGGCCGAACGCGCCACGCGTGCTGCGCAGCGCGCCGGCTACCAGGCACCGGTCGCCAAACCGGACAAGCGCGCACGTCGTTTGATCCGTGCGCTCGGCGATATCGACGCGCTATAGCCGGTGACTCGGCTGCTGGCCAAGGCCGCCAAGTACCGATCCACCCGCCTTCAGCAGGTCCGAGAAATCGACATTGCCATCGCCGTTGCGATCCAGCACGGCGCCGAGCAAGCCGCCGGACTGGCGTTGCGCGTGTACGGCTTCCTGGCCAAGCACGTCGCTGAGCACCTGTGGCGACGCTGGCGCAGCCGCTGATGGGGCGGCCGACGAATCCGATGCAGCAGCCTGGCGACCGTCGAAAATGCGCTTGGCGACGTAGGCCATTGCGATCGGCGCCAACCAGCGCAACAACACGTGCGCCTTGTCCTGGCCGATGCCGGTGGTCTGGCCGACGGCTTGTTCGGCGCGCTGTGTCCGATCACCGAACACGTGGCCGAGGATCTGGCTGCCCTGTCCGCCGCCATCCAGCACCGATCCAAGCACGTTGCCGACGTCCTGTCCGGAATGATCGCGCTGCAACGCGCCGTACAGCGATTGCGCACCCTGTGGCTGGCTGGCATTGCGGCCCAGCGCGCCGAGCAGCAGTGGTAGCGCGGTGCCAATTGCAGCGCTGGCCTGCGACGGCGTGATGCCGAGGTGTTGCGCAATCTGTTGCGCAGGACCGCCTTCCAGCGTGGTGGCGAGATCGGAGGACAGGGGTGTGGTCATCGTGTGTTCCTGGGGCGGGGAACGCACACGCTATTCCGCACGTTGTTAGCGCGCCGCAAAAACGCGGATGGTCAGCCCAGCAGCTTCAGGCGGTACAGCGCCTCGAGTGCCTGCTTGGGCGTGAGTTCATCGGGCTCCAGGGTGGCGAGTGCGTCCAGCACCGCCGATGACGGCGCGAACAACCCGATCTGTCGCGGCGCATCCAGCGCTTGCGCAGTCATGGGCGTGGTGGGGGCATCGCGTCCCTGCTGTTCGAGTTCTGCCAGGCGTGCGCGTGCCTGGCGCACGACGGATTTCGGCAGGCCGGCCAACGCTGCGACCTGCAGTCCAAAGCTGCGATTGGCCGGACCATCCTTGACGGCATGCATGAAGACCAGCGCGTCGCCATGCTCGACCGCATCCAGGTGCACGTTGGCGATGCCGCTGCCGGGTTCGGCAAGCGCGGTGAGCTCGAAATAGTGCGTGGCGAACAGCGTATAGGCGCGATTGACTGACGCCAGGTGCCGCGCGCAGGCGTCGGCGAGGGCCAGGCCATCGTAGGTCGACGTGCCACGGCCGATTTCGTCCATGAGGACCAGCGAATCCGACGTCGCGTGATGCAGGATGTAGCTGGTCTCGCTCATCTCGACCATGAATGTCGATTGTCCGCGCGCCAGGTCGTCCCCGGCGCCGATGCGCGTCAGGATGCGGTCGATCGGTCCGA
>JBBRHT010000187.1:0-4388 GCA_038222295.1 Lysobacterales bacterium | reverse complement strand
GGCCTGCCGAGCCAGGAGTTCGGCGAGAGGCCGGTGGCGCGGGTACAGGACGGTCGCATCGCGGCAGCCACGCCGGAAGGGCTGGTGCTGTTCGACCCGGCAGTGGTGCATCCATCGGCCAACATGCCGGCGCTGGTCATCGAATCGGCCAGCGTGCGCCGCGGCGACCGCAGGGTGGAGCTGCCGCAGGAAGGCGACATGACCATCCTGCACGGTGATCGCGACCTGCGCATCGTTGCGCGGTTGCTGACCTTCGACAACGCCGCATCCAGTCGCTATCGCTTCCGCCTGGACCGCTACGACCCGCAGTGGGTCGAGACCGATGCGAGTGGCGAGCGCACTTTTTCGCAACTGCCACCGGGCCTCTACACGTTGCAGGTGAAGGCCAAGACAGCGGACAACGTCTGGTCGAAGGTCCTCCTGCTGGCCTTCCGCGTCAGTCCGCCATGGTGGCGCACGCCATGGGCGATGGCCGGCTTCCTGGTGATCGCCGCGTTGTTGCTGTGGTGGCTGGCCAGCGCCTACCGCTCGCGCCTGCGCCGGCGCAACGAATGGCAGCTCGTCGCGCACAAGCATGCCGTCGCCGAGCAGGCGTCGCTGGCGAAGACGCGATTCCTCGCCACGCTCGGGCATGAGATCCGGACGCCGATGACCGGCGTGATGGGAATGAGCGAATTGCTGCTGGCGACGGCGCTGGACACGCGCCAGCGCAGCTACACCGAGTCCATCCGTCGCGCTGGCGAGCACCTGTTGCGGCTCATGAACGATGCCCTGGACCTGGCGCGGATCGAGTCGGGCAAGCTCCAGTTCGATCGCGAACCATTTGCCTTGCGCGCGATGCTCGCCGATGTCGTCGAATTGATGCGGCCACTGGCGCAGCAGCGCGGCCTGGAATTCCATGACGCGATTGCCGCGGACGTGCCGGCGGTGGTGCAGGGCGACCCGACGCGCATCCGCCAGATCCTGCTGAACCTGCTTGGCAACGCCGTCAAGTTCACCGAGCACGGCGAGGTGGGGCTCGATGTGGGCGCGGTTGGCGTCGGGCATATCCGGTTCACGGTCAGCGACACCGGGCCCGGTCTCAATGCCGAGCAGACCTCGCGGCTGTTCCAGCGATTCGAGCAAGCCGAGGGCACGCGCACCGCCGCGCGTTATGGCGGCAGTGGCCTGGGCCTGGCGATCAGCCAGGAACTGGCGTCGGCGATGGGCGGGTGCATCGAGGTCGACAGCACGCCTGGCAAGGGCACGCGGTTCGCGGTGGACATGCCGTTGCCGGAAGGCGCGATGCACGCCGGCAGTAGTGTCCTTATGACGCCGCCTGGCATCCAGCATTTGCGCCCGCTCGAACTGTTGCTCGTCGAGGACGACGCCACCGTCGCCGAAGTCCTGTGCGGACTGTTGCAGGTGCAGGGTCACCACGTCGTGCATGTCGCGCACGGCCTGGCGGCACTGGCGCAGAACAGCCGCGCGCGATTCGACATCGCCTTGCTCGATCTCGACCTGCCGGGCATGGATGGCCTGGCGCTGGCACGCCAGTTGCGCGCGCAGGGTTTCAAGGCCCCTTTGCTCGCGGTGACCGCGCGTGCCGATGCCGAAGCCGAGCCGCTTTCGCGTGAGGCGGGTTTCAACGGATTCGTGCGCAAGCCGGTGACCGGGCAGATGCTGGCCGACGCCATCCAGGCGCTGGTCGGGAATGCACCGTTGGAGATGGCCTGACGATCGATGCGGCGCCGTTGGGCCGCGACGTGCTCAGGCGGGTGGCATGTTCGCCGCAGCATCGGGCAGCAGTGACCGTCGGGCGACCATGATCCATCCCGCGGCCAGCAGGGCCAGCATCGCGCCGACCCAGAATGTCGCCGGCGGGCCATGGCGATCCCACAACCACCCGGCCAGCGCGCTCGCCGCCAGCAACCCAGCGCCGGACAGCAGGTTGAACACCCCGAATGCCGTGCCGCGATAGGCGACCGGCGAGACGTCGGCGATGAGCGTCGCCAGGATGCCCTGGGTCATGCCCATGTGCAGGCCCCACAGGGCGATGCCGATGAACAGCAGCCCATAACCGTCGGTCGCTGCCAGGGCGACGTCTGCGGCGACCAGCACCAGCATGCCGAGGGCGAGTAACGTCGGTCGCGATACGCGATCCGACAGCCGGCCCACGGGATAGGCCGTCAGCGTGTAGACGATGCTCATCACCACCAGCACCAGCGGAATGAACATCAGCGGTACATGCCGGTCCGATGCGCGCAGCACCAGGAACGCTTCGCTGAATCGCGCCAGGGCGACCAGCACGCCGAGCAGGGACAATCGCCAGAAGCGTGGGCCCAGGCGCGACATGCCTTCACGGCTCAGCGGCAGGCGCGCGGTGCGTCGAGCGGTATCAGCGGGCTCCGGAACCTTCAACAGCAGCAGCACCGCCACGATTCCCGGCACTACCGCGACCCACAGCACCGTGTGCAGGTTGCTGGCGAAGCCCCAGAGCAGCGCAACCGCGATCAATGGACCCAGCACAGCCCCCACGGTGTCCATCGACTGGCGCAGGCCGAAGCAGGCGCCACGGATTTCCGGCGGTGCCAGGTCGCCCACCAGTGCGTCGCGTGGCGCACCGCGGATCCCCTTGCCGAAGCGATCCAGCAGGCGCGCGACGACCACCATCTCGACGCTGGTGGCCAGCGGAAACAAGGGTTTCACGGCGGTCGCCAGTCCATAGCCGAGCAGCACCAGCGGCTTGCGGCGCCCGATGGCGTCGCTGATGTAACCGGAGAACACCTTGGTGACGAGCACCAGTGCCTCGGCCGTGCCTTCGATCAGGCCGATCGTCAGTGCGCTGGCGCCAAGCCCGGTCAGCAGCACCGGCAGCACGCTGTGCACCATCTCCGAGCCCATGTCGGTGAACAGGCTGACGAAGCCCAGGGCCCAGATCGTGCGCGGGATCCTCGGAACGGCGGGCGCGGCGTGTGGCGTCATCGGCAGGTCAACAATCGCGGGCGTCGCGGCGACTATAGCCGCCTGCGCCAAGGGTGAAGCTGGCGCATCGAGGCGATGCCCGACAACGACAGGATCGGCAACACCGCCTGCATCACCGGCGTCGTCGACAACGCCGCAGCCTGCCCGGCAGTCGCGCTAGCGCGCGCTGTGGGCGTGCACGGCCTCGACCAGCGCAGCGACGTGGTCGGGGTCCATGTCGGGCGACAGTCCGTGACCCAGGTTGAAGACATGCCCCTCGCGTGATCCGCCGTTGCCTGTCCTGTAGCTGTCCAGGGCCAGGCGCACCTGTTCGCTGATGGCAGCCGGTGACGCATACAACGTTGCCGGGTCGAGGTTGCCCTGCAGCGCGACCCGGCCTTGCGTACGCACGGCCGCATCCTCCAGCGACACCGTCCAGTCCACGCCAAGACCTTCGCAACCGCTGGCGGCGAGCGCGTCCAGGTAGGGCGCGTTGCCCTTGCCGAACAGGATCAATGGCGTGCGGTCGGTGCCGTCGCCGCGTTCGAGCTCGCGCGCGATGCGGACGAGATAGGGCAGGGAGAACTCCCGATACATTGCTGGCGACAGCACGCCGCCCCAGGTATCGAACACCTGCAGCACCTGCGCACCGGCGGCGCGCTGCGCCGACAGGTAGGCGACGACCGAGTCGGTGTTGACCGCGAGCAGGCGGTGCAGCGTCGCCGGATCGTTCAGCGCCAGGGCCTTGATCCGGGCGAAGTTGTCGCTGCCGCCGCCTTCGACCATGTAGCAGGCCAGCGTCCACGGGCTTCCGGAAAAGCCGATCAGCGGCACGCTGCCATCGAGTTCGCGCCGGATCAGGCGCACGGCATCCATCACGTAGCGCAGGCTGGTTTCCATGTCCGGTACCGACAGCCGGTCGACGTCAGCGGCAGTGCGCACGGTCCGTTCGAATTTCGGACCCTCGCCGTCGACGAAGTACAGGCCCAGGCCCATCGCGTCGGGAATCGTCAGGATGTCCGAAAACAGGATCGCGGCGTCCAGCGGGAAGCGCAACAAAGGCTGCAGCGTGACCTCGCACGCCAGTTCCGGCGTCTTGGCCATGGCGAGGAAGCTGCCGGCGCGGGCACGGGTCGCCCGGTATTCCGGCAGATAGCGGCCCGCCTGGCGCATCAGCCAGACCGGCGTGCAATCGACGGGTTCGCGGCGCAGCGCGCGCAGCAGGCGGTCGTTCTTCAGGGGATTGGACAAGACGGTCATCTCGGGTGCAAAGGGGTCAGAGTGAAGTTTCGCGGTTGAGCGGATGGGCTGAGCGAGATCGTTGGCGTGAAATTCACTTTGACCCCTTTGGCTATCGGGGTGTTTCGGCGCCCTGGGCGAACATGAGCTGGAAGCCCTTCTTGAGTTGCGCGTCGCGCGCATGCTCGAATGCTGCCTGCGCGCTC
>JBBRHT010000186.1:0-4424 GCA_038222295.1 Lysobacterales bacterium | reverse complement strand
TTGGCGGCCGATGACCTTCGATGACCTCCCGATCATCGGGCCCGTGCCCGGGCAACCGCGGCTGTGGCTTGCGACCGGCCATGGCATGCTCGGTGTCAGCATGAGTGCAGCCACCGCAGACCTGATCGCCGACCTCGTCACTGGCCGCCCGCCCCGCATCGATCCGGCGCCGTATCGGCTGGAGCGATTCGCGTGAGCCAGGATTTCGACCTTGTCATCCTCGGCGGCGGCTCCGGCGGATTGGCGGCGGCATTCCGCGCCGCGACGCATGGCGCGCGCGTCGCGCTCCTCAGCGAGGGCCCGCTCGGCGGCACCTGCGTCAACGTCGGCTGCGTTCCGAAGAAAGCCATGTGGCTGGCCGCGGATCTCGCACACCGCATGGCACTGGCGCGTGCGTTGGGGTTCGACGTGCCGGAGACACCCGCGCTCGACTGGCCGACACTCATTGCGCATCGCCAGCGGTATATCGCCAACATCCACGCCGGCTACCAGCAGCGGCTCGACGCCGCCGGCATCGCTTTGCTGCCGGTGCGCGGCCGCTTGCTGTCATCCGACACCGTGCAGTGCAACGACGGCGTGCGCCTGCGCGCACCGCATGTCCTCATCGCCACGGGAGGCCGGCCGCAACGCCCGTCGGTCCCCGGTGCTGAACTTGGAATCGATTCCGACGGTTTCTTCCACCTTTACGCCGCGCCGGAGCGGGTCGCGATCATTGGTGGCGGCTACGTCGCCGTCGAGCTGTCCGGTGTATTGCAGGCCCTGGGAAGCCAGGTCGACATCTTCGTGCGCAAGCCCATGTTGCTGGATGGCTTCGACGAGGATCTCGTCCTGCAACTGGTCGAGGACCAGCGCCAGCACGGAGTGCGTTGCCACTTCGATCACACGCCGGGTTCGCTGCGCAAGGCCGACGGCAACCGCGTCATCCTGCGCGATGCCGCAGGCGTCGACAGCGTGCCATTCGATGTCGTCATCCTGGCGACGGGGCGGCGACCCAACAGCGATGACATCGGCCTGGATGTCGCCGGTGTGGCGGTGGGCGCAAGGGGCCACGTGCTGGTCGATGCGTGGCAAGCGACGAACGTCGCGGGCGTCTACGCGATCGGTGACGTCGCTTCGGATATCGCGCTGACGCCGGTGGCGATTGCCGCGGGCCGACGGCTGATGGACCGCCTGTTCGGCGGGCAGCCAAATGCGGCGCTGGATTATTCGCAGGTCGCGACAGTGGTCTTCTCGCATCCTCCGATCGGCAAGGTCGGACTCACCGAGGCACAGGCGCGGCTGCAGTTCGGCGATGCGGTGCGTGTCTATCGCAGCAGCTTCCGCCCGATGCTGCACGCGCTTGCCGATTCGCCGCAGCGCAGCCTGTTCAAGCTGGTCTGTGTCGGCGAGGAAGAGCGCGTCGTCGGCATCCACCTGCTGGGTGACGGGGCGGACGAAATCCTGCAGGGATTCGCCGTCGCCCTGAAACGCGGGCTCGTCAAACGCGACCTGGACGACACGATTGCGATCCACCCGACATCCGCCGAAGAACTGGTGCTGATGCGATGAACGACGCAGCCTTCACCCTGCATCGCGGCACCACGCCGTTGCTGGTCAGCTTGCCGCACGACGGCAGCGCCATCCCCGATGCGATCGCTGCGCGGATGACCGCTTCCGCGCGCAAGGCCCCCGACACCGACTGGCATGTCGCGCGCCTGTACGCATTTGCGCGTGAAATGGGCGCCTCGATGCTGATCCCGGCCTATTCGCGCTATGTCGTCGACCTGAACCGGCCACCTGACGACACGTCCTTGTATCCAGGACAGAACACCACCGGCCTGTGCCCGATTGTCCAGTTCAGCGGCGCCGCCATCTATCGCGACGGCCAGGAGCCGTCGCCCAGGGAAATCACCGAGCGCGTCGATGCCTATTGGCGGCCGTACCACCAGGCGCTTGCGGGGGAACTGAACCGGCTCCGCGATGCGCACGGGCGCGTCGTCCTGTGGGAAGGCCATTCGATCCGCGGCGAGTGCCCGTTCCTGTTCGAGGGCCGATTGCCCGACTTCAACCTGGGGACCAGCAGCGGAACCAGTTGCTCCCCGGTGCTGCAAGCCAGGCTCGAGTCGGTGCTGGCGGCGCAGGACGACCATGATTTCGTCGTCAACGGCCGCTTCAAGGGCGGTTACATCACCCGCCACCATGGCGACCCCGATCGGGGCGTCGAGGCGGTGCAGATGGAAATCAGCCAGCGCATCTACATGGACGAGGAAACAGTTGCGTGGGACGAAGAACTCGCGCGTAGCACGCAGGCCGTCCTGCGCCGGCTGCTCGACGCAGTGGCATGAAGCAGCAGGGCTGAGGGGCCCTGCCATCGCCACGCAGCGGCTGCCAGCTCCTGCCGCAGTCCGTCACACCTCGAGCGTCGCCAGGTCGCCTTTTTCCTCGAGCCAGGCGCGACGGTCTCCCGCGCGCTTCTTCGCCAGCAGCATGTCCATCAGCGAGCGCGTGCCGCTGTCGTCCTCGATCGTCAACTGCACCAGACGGCGCGTATCGGGATGGACGGTCGATTCACGCAATTGCTGCGGGTTCATTTCGCCCAGGCCCTTGAAGCGCATGACGTTGACCGAGCCCCTGATTTTCTCGCGCTCGATCCGGTCCAGCAGCAGGCGCTTTTCTTCCTCGTCCAGCGCGTAGAACACCTGCTTGCCCACGTCCACGCGAAACAGCGGCGGCATGGCGACGAAGATGTTGCCGGCGCCGACCAGCGCGGGGAAATGCTTCAGGAACAGCGCCGCGAGCAACGTCGCGATATGCAGGCCGTCGGAGTCTGCGTCGGCGAGGATGATGATCTTGCCGTAACGCAATCCGCTGATGTCGTCCTTGCCCGGGTCGCAACCGATGGCGACGGCCAGGTCGTGCACTTCCGTCGATGCCAGCACGCTGCCAGACGCGACTTCCCACGTGTTGAGGATCTTTCCGCGCAAGGGCAGGATCGCCTGGAAATCCTTGTCGCGTGCCTGGCGCGCGCTGCCGCCGGCCGAATCGCCTTCCACCAGGAACAACTCGGTGCGCGATAGGTCCTGGGAGATGCAATCGGCGAGCTTGCCGGGCAGGGCGGGGCCCTGCGTGACTTTCTTTCGCGTGATCTGTTTTTCGGTCTTCAGCCGCGCGCTGGCGCGGTCGATGGCGAGCTGGGCGATTTTTTCGCCAATGTCCGTGTGCTGGTTCAACCACAGCGAAAACGCATCGTGCGCGGCGCCTTCCACGAACCCCGCGGCCTGGCGCGAGGAGAGGCGCTCCTTGGTCTGGCCGCTGAACTGCGGATCGGTCATCTTCACCGACAGGACGAAGGCCACGCGATCCCAGACATCTTCGGGCGCGAGCTTGATGCCGCGCGGCAGCAGGTTGCGGAAATCGCAGAACTCGCGCAGCGCATCGGTAAATCCGGTGCGCAAGCCGTTGACGTGGGTGCCGTGCTGCGCGGTCGGGATCAGGTTGACGTAGCTTTCCTGCACCAGGTCGCCATCCGGAACCCAGGCCACGGCCCACTCGGCGATTTCGGTGTCCCTGGCGAGCTTTCCGACGAACAGTTCAACCGGCAACAACTCGATGCCGGACAGTTCGCCCTTGAGGTAATCGCGCAGGCCGTCTTCGTAATGCCATTCGTTGCGCTCGCCGCTGGCTTCGTCGAACAGGCGCACGGTCAGGCCGGGGCACAGCACCGCCTTGGCGCGCAACAGGTGCCGCAGGGCGCGCAGGGCGAACTTCGGGGTGTCGAAGTAGCTGGCATCGGGCCAGAAGCGCAGCCGCGTGCCGGTGTTCTTCCTGCCGACCGTTCCGACGATGTCCAGCGTCGACGTGGGCACCCCATGCGCGAATGTCATCCGGTATTCGTTGCCATCGCGGCGGACATGGACGTCCACGCGCGAGGACAGGGCATTCACCACGCTGACGCCGACGCCATGCAGGCCGCCGGAGAATGTGTAGTTCCTGTTGTTGAACTTACCGCCCGCATGCAGCCGGGTCATGATCAGTTCCAGTCCGGGGATGCCTTCTTCGGGATGGATGTCCACGGGCATGCCGCGGCCATCGTCGCTGACCTCGCAACTGCCATCGGCGTGCAAGGTCACCTCGATGCTTTTCGCGTGGCCAGCCAGGGCCTCGTCGACCGCGTTGTCGACTACTTCCTGTGCAAGGTGGTTGGGGCGGGTGGTGTCGGTGTACATGCCGGGCCGGCGTTTGACCGGGTCCAGGCCGGAGAGGACTTCGATATCGGCGGCGTTGTAGCGGGAGCTCATTCGCGGTCGCAGGGGAAGGCGGATCGCGATTGTCGCGTATCGCCGTCGCCGGCGCTAAGACCGCCATGCGGCCGGGCGCCCGATTCCGGGCTGGCCCCGGCCATGCGCGCTTCCAGCGGTTTTTCGCCCCGGCGGTCGCCGCGGCAG
>JBBRHT010000185.1:0-4451 GCA_038222295.1 Lysobacterales bacterium | reverse complement strand
GTTCGAGTTCCCCGCACGCGTCATCACCGTCAACCTCGCGCCGGCGGACCTGCCCAAGCATGGCGGCCGCTTCGACCTGGCGATCGCTCTGGGCATCCTCGCCGCCAGCGGGCAGGTCCCGCTGGACGCGCTCGGCGACTACGAGTTCCTGGGCGAACTGGGCCTGACCGGTGAGCTGCGCGCGGTGGACGGCGTGCTGCCCGCCGCACTGGCAGCGGCCAGGGCCGGCCGCAAGCTGATCGTGCCGCTGGGCAATGGTGCCGAAGCCGCATTGGCGCGGGATGTCCACGCCAGCACCGCGCGCACGCTGCTCGAGGTCTGCGCCGCACTCGAAGGGCGCAAGACCCTCGACGCGGCGATCGCGGTGCCGTTGCAGCAGGTGCGTGGCCCCGACATGCGTGACGTGCGCGGCCAGGCACACGCGCGTCGCGCGCTGGAGGTCGCTGCCGCCGGCGGTCACCACCTGTTGCTGATCGGGCCGCCAGGATGCGGCAAGACGCTGCTGGCGTCGCGGCTGGCCGGCCTGCTGCCGGAGGCCAGCGAAGCCGAGGCGCTGGAAGCCGCCGCGATCGTGTCGGTGAGCGGACGCGGCCTGGATCCGGCCCGCTGGCGCGAACGCCCCTATCGCACGCCGCACCACACCGCGAGCGCTGTGGCGCTGGTCGGCGGTGGCGCCGAACCGCGGCCGGGCGAGATCTCACTCGCCCACAACGGCGTGCTGTTCCTGGACGAATTGCCCGAATGGGACCGGCGCGCGCTGGAGGTGTTGCGCGAGCCGCTGGAGTCGGGCGTGGTGACGATCTCGCGCGCGGCGCGGCAAAGCGAATTCCCGGCGCGGTTCCAACTGGTGGCAGCGATGAATCCCTGCCCCTGCGGGTGGGCCGGTGATCCCTCCGCGCGCTGCCGTTGCCATGCCGATGCGATCCTGCGCTATCGCGCGAGGATCTCCGGCCCGCTGCTGGATCGCATCGACCTGCACGTTGACGTGCCGCGTCTGCCGCCGGCGCAATTGCGGCCCGATGCGCCCGATGGCGAATCCAGCGATCTCGTGCGTGAGCGCGTCGCACTGGCGCGCGGCATCCAGCACGCCCGCTCAGGCAAATCCAACGCCCAGCTCGGCCAGGCCGACACCATGGCGAATTGCCGCCTGGCGGCCCAGGATCAGCTGCTGCTCGAGCGCGCGATCGATGCCCTGCAGCTGTCCGCGCGCTCGATGCACCGCATCCTGCGGGTCGCGCGCACCATCGCCGACCTTGCTGGCTGCGAGCACATCGGCACCGCACACCTGGGCGAGGCGCTGGGCTATCGACGGGTCGATCGCGGCGTCGCCGCACAGGCGGCCTGACAGGTCGGCCCCGAAATCGGAAGTCGGAAGGATCGGAACAAGCGGCAGAAGCGGCCGAAGCCGCGGCAAGGCAGCGAGACTGTGCCATGGCGATGTGCTGTCGACGCCTGTCACGCGCAGGCAGGCGCACGCCGACAGGAAGCGCCATCGACGCTTGCTAGGATGCGGCAGGACTGCCACGGATCATGCGCCTGGAAAGCCTGCACGCCATCGACCTGACCCTGCTCGGCGGCGCGCTGCTGATCCTCGCCGGGATTGCGTCCTCGCTGCTCGCGCGTCGCTTTGGCGCGCCGCTGCTGCTGGTGTTCCTGCTGCTGGGCTTGCTGCTTGGCGAGGACGGCCCTGGCGGCATCCGCTACGACGACACGCATTTCACCTTCCAGGTCGGCGCGCTGGCATTGGCGGTGATCCTGTTCGACGGCGGCTTGCGCACCCATGCCAGCCACGTGCGCGGCAGCGTGATGCCGGCAATGGTGCTTGCCAGTGTCGGCGTGCTGATGACGGCCGGGCTGACGGCGCTGGCGGGCCAACGGCTGCTGGACCTGCCACCGGCCGAGTCCCTGTTGCTGGGCACGATCCTGGCCTCCACCGACGCGGCCGCGGTGTTCTTCCTGTTGCGCGCGGGCGGCCTGCACCTGGAGCGTCGCAGCAGCGCCACGCTGGAAGTCGAATCGGGCAGCAACGATCCCACGGCGATCTTCCTGACGCTGGCGCTGACCGGTTGGATTGCCGGACACAACGCCGCAGGCGCCGACACCGACGCCATGGCCGGCGCGGTCGCCATGGCGATCAAGCTGGCGTGGGCGGTGGGCGTGGGCGGCGGCCTGGGCTATGCCGGGGGCCGGGCGCTGGTCGCCGCCCTCAATACGCTCCATCTGCCCTCGGGCCTGCACCCGTGGCTGGCGCTGGCGTCGGCGGTGGCGCTGTTCGCAATCACCAACCTGCTCGGCGGTAGCGGCTACCTGGCTGTCTACCTGGCCGGCGCCGTGGTGGCGAACCGGCCGATCCGCGCGCGCGCCGAAGTGCTGGCCGTACAGGACGCCGCCACCTGGTTCGCGCAGCTGGTCATGTTCCTGCTGCTGGGGCTGCTGGCGTCACCCTCGGGATTGTTCGCCGCGCTGTGGCCCGCGCTGGGCGTCGCCGCCGTCCTCATGTTCGTGGCGCGCCCCTTGTCGGTGTTCCTGTGCCTGTGGCCGTTCGGCTACCGCTGGCAGGAGATGGGATTCATCAGCTGGGTGGGGCTGCGCGGCGCCGTCGGCATCTTCCTGGCGTCGATCCCGCTGCTGGCGGGCCTGCCGCATGCGCGCCTGTATTTCAACGTCGCCTTCGTGGTGGTGCTGGTGTCGCTGCTGGTGCAGGGCTGGACCCTTGGCCGCGCCGCGCATCTGTTTGGCGTCGCGGTGCCGCGTCCCGACCCGAACACGCGCCGCATCCAACTCGATCTGCCTGGCCAGCTGCAGTACGAGATGATCGGTTATCGCGTGGCCCCGGGCAGCGCGGTGCTGCGCGGTGCCGTTCTACCCGGTCGCGTGCGACTGGCCATGGTGGTGCGCGAGGGACAGGTGTTGTTGCCGGCCCAGGAAGCGGCGCTGACCGCAAACGACTATGCGTACTTCGTCGCACCCGCGGGAGCGGCGGCGCGGCTGGACTGGCTGTTCGCCGAGGGTGGCGACGCCATCGCCGCCGAAGAAGACACGTTCGGGCTGTTCACGCTGCCCGGAAACATTCCGCTGGGTGAACTGGCGACGTTCTACGGCTTGGACATCCCGGTGCGGTTTGCCGCAGTGACCGCCTCGCAATTGTTCGACCAGCGCTTCGACGAACAGGCCCAGGTCGGCGACCGCCTCGCGGCCGGGCGTGCAACCCTGGTCGTGCGCCGTTTGGATGGCGACCATGTCGCCGAGGTCGGACTGAAGTTCACAGGCATGGGCGAACGCCTGATCTCCGGCACCTGAAAGAAAGCCCCGTCGCCAGGGGCTTTCCAATGTCGAGCCGTCAGTTGCCGCCTGGCTGTGGGATGTGGTCCGGATGATCCATCATGTATTTGCGGCTTTCCTGCACGTTCTTTTCCCGGCTGGCGACGGTTTCGCAGCGCCGTGACGTCAGGTTGGTTCCTGTCTTGCGTTCGATGTGGCAGATGAGGCGGTTGCCATCCTGCGCCAGCAGGGTCGACTTGATCAGTTCCAGTGCATTGGCCAGGTCCACCTGTTGTTGCTGGTTGAGCTGGTCCAGCGAACTCACGCCGTCGAGCATGCGGAACACCTGGTCCTGGGTGGCTTCCACCTTGCGGACCGCAGCCGCATCGAAGCGCGAGTACTCACCACGGGGGGCCTCGAGTTTCGCGCGCAGCGCGTGCTGGACCTGCAGGACCTCGGGAACGGTAGTGGCGGGGGCGGGGCGCTCACCAGCCAGGCAGGTGCCTGCCAAGCTTGCGAGCAGCACGCCACAGCCCATCAGGGATAACAGTTTCATCGGGTCACCTCGACATGGGTCGATGGAGCCCTGAGCGTACTCCTGGTCCGTCAGCCATCTTGTGTGTGGATGGGGAGTCCCGTACCGCAGGTGGGCTGGCGTTCACTGCGCAGACCGAGCGGGCGATCTGGCAAGCCATCCGCCGGTGCCTGCGCCAAAAAAGCGCCCCTGGGCAGGGGCGTTTGGATGACGCTGTTGGCGAACGTCCCGGACTTAACGGCCGAGTTCGTTGTGATCCATCTGGCGGCGCGCTTCCGCGGCGTTGGCTTCGCGTTGTGCAACCGTCTCGCAGCGACGCGAGGTCAGGTTCGTTCCGGTCTTGCGCTCGATCTTGCAGATCACGCGGTTGTTCTCGTTGGCCAGCAGCGTGGCCTTCACCTGGTCGAGCGCATTGGATAGGCCCGTCTTCTGCTCCTCGTTGAGCTGGTCGATCGACGACACGCCATTAAGCATGTGGAAGACCTTGTCCTGTGCCGCTTCCATCTTGCGGATATCGCCTTCGCTGAAGCGCGAATACTCGCCGCTTGGCGACTCGAGCTTCGTGCGCAGCGCATGCTGCATCTGCAGGATCTGCGGCACGGTCGTTGCGGGCTGGTCGTCGCTGGCCAGGCAGGCACCGGCAAATCCCGCGAGC
>JBBRHT010000184.1:0-4455 GCA_038222295.1 Lysobacterales bacterium | reverse complement strand
CGTCATCGCTTATTTCACGCGTGACACGTATTCGCCGGAACGGGTGTCGACCTTGATGATCTCGTCCTGGCCGACGAACAGCGGCACGCGGACCACGGCGCCGGTCTCGAGTTTTGCCGGCTTGCCGCCGCCGCCCGAGGTGTCGCCGCGCACGCCCGGATCGGTTTCGACGATCTTCAGCTCGACGAAGTTCGGCGGCTGCACCGAGATCGGAATCCCGTTCCACAAGGTCACGACGCAGTCCTCCTCGCCCTTCAGGAACTTGGCGGCATCGCCGACGCCGGTCTTGTCGGCCTGCACCTGCTCGAAGGTCTCGGGCTGCATGAAATGCCAGTGTTCGCCATCGGCATACAGGAACTGCATGTCGGTATCCACGACGTCCGCGGCCTCGAGGCTGTCCGTCGCCTTCATGGTCAGCTCGACCACGCGGCCCGACTTGATGAAGCGGTACTTGATCCGGGTGAACGCCTGGCCCTTGCCGGGCTTGACGTAGTCGGTCTCGGTGATGATGCACGGCTCGTTGTTGACCAGGATCTTCATGCCGTTCTTGACGTCGTTCATGCCATAGCTGGCCATGGAAACTCCTGCGGGCCGCCTCATGGGACGGCTAAACTAAGGGGATCGAGATTCCGGCCGCTGCCGGAAGATGCTGGAAACGCTGACCGCCAATGATACCTGCAGCCTCCCCCGACCTGCAGCCTTCGCCTGTGGATGCCTTGACCGAAGCATCCGGTGATGCGGCTGTGCGCGCACGTCCCGCGGACTGGCGACGGCTCTGGCGCGAGGCGGTCCGCGACCCGCACGAGCTACTCGCGATGCTTGGCCTGGAGACGCTCGCCGGACGGTTGTCGCAGCCTGCTGCGGAGCAGTTTCCGCTGCGTGTTCCGCGCGGATTTGTCGGGCGGATGCGCCACGGCGATGCGGCCGACCCCTTGCTCAGGCAGGTGCTGCCGCTGGATGACGAGGAACGCCTGCTACCGGGCTTCGTCCTGGATGCGGTAGGCGACATGGCGGCCGGCATGGCGACTGGGGTCCTGCGGAAATACCAGGGCCGTGCGCTGCTCATCACCACCGGCGCCTGCGCCGTACATTGCCGATATTGCTTCCGCCGGCACTTCCCCTATGCCGAGCAGGCGGCGTCGCGCGATGGATGGGCCGGTGCGGTGGACGCCATCGCCCGGGACCCGACCATCGACGAGGTGATCCTGTCCGGAGGCGATCCCCTGTCGCTGGACACGCCCAAGCTCGCGCAGTTGACGGCAGCCCTTGGCCGCGTCCCGCATCTCAAGCGACTGCGTATCCACACGCGCCTGCCCATCGTCCTGCCCGAGCGGGTGGATGACGCCCTGCTCGGCTGGATCGACGCGATGCCATGGCCGGTCGCAGTCGTTGTCCATGCGAACCATGCCAATGAATTCGACGCCGACGTCGATGCGGCGATGAGGCGTCTGCGCGGTTCCGGGGCGACCCTGCTCAACCAGGCTGTCCTGCTTCGCAACGTGAACGATTCAGTCGATGCGCTTGCCGCATTGAGCGAACGCGCCCATGCCGCTGGCGTGCTGCCGTACTACCTGCACCAGCTCGACCGGGTCGAAGGCGCGGTGCATTTCGAGGTCGACGACCCAACCGCACTCGCGCTCCATGAGGGGCTGTCGTCACGCTTGTCCGGCTATCTGGTTCCCAGGCTTGTCCGTGAAGTACCCGGGGATACGGGGAAGCGTCCACTGGGGCCATTGCGGCGGGATCCGACGCATGGATGACGCAGCCGGATTGGACGCAATCCGCCCCTTCGTGTAGAAAACGGCCCATACGGAGAGTTGCATGCAGAATGGGGTCGACACCGCGTTGCGCCTGATGATCGTCGACGACAGCGTCGAGGACGCAGAAGCGATTGTCAGCGCCATGCGCAATGCGGGGATCGCCGTGCGGCCATTGCGGCCGGCGTCGGCGGAAGAATTGCAGGGCATGATCGGCGCGCACCCCATCGACCTGGTGCTCGCCGCGCAGCGGTCCACTGGCGTACCCCTGGACGATGTCCTGCAGCTTGTGAAGGCCAGCGGCAAGGACCTGCCAGTCATCGCCATCGCCGATCATGTCGACGAGGCCAGCCTGGCCCAGGCGTTTGCCTTGGGCGTGCGCGGGATCGCCCTTCGGCAGAAGCCGCAGCAACTGCTGGGCGCCGTCCGGACCGAGTGGGCCGACCTGGAGGCCCGCCGCGCGCTGCGCCGGCTGGAAGCGCAGGTGCGCGAAACCGAACGCCGTTGCGACGCCCTCATCGAATCCTCCCGCGAGCCCATCGCCTACGTGCACGAAGGCATGCACATCCGCGCCAACGGCGCCTACCTTGAGATGTTCGGGTATGAATCCTTCGATGATCTCGAGGGCATGTCGCTGCTCGACCTGGTGGCACCGCATCATGTCGAGGGCTTCAAGAAACTGCTCAAGTCCCTGAGCAAAGGCGAGCCGCCGCCTCCGCGCTACGAACTGGAAGCGCGCGACATCGAAGGCTCGGCTTTTGCCGCGGTCATGGAATTCACCCCCGCGCTCTATGAAGGGGAGCCTTGCCTGCAGGTGGTCTTCCGGCGACAGGAGACCGACCCGGAACTGGCCCGCGAAGTCGAGGAACTGCGCCAGCGTGACCAGGTGACCGGACTGCTCAACCGTCCGACATTCCTGCGTGCGCTGGAGGATGCGGTGGCTGGCGCCGCACAGAACCAGGGCCAGCACGGCCTGCTGCTGCTCGAGCCCGACCACTACCAGCGACTGCTGCAGGAGATCGGCCTGGATTCGGCTGACGCATTGCTGGCGGCCATCGCCGGGCGTCTGCGCGGCGTGCTGGAGGCGGGACAGGTCAGCGACGCACTGGCTGCCCGCTTCGGCGAACACAGCCTGGCGGTGCTTGTCAGGGCCGACCACGCGACAACCATGGCCTTGGCGGAAAACATCCGCGAGGCGTTCGCATCGCATGTCTTCGAGATCGGCGACCGCTCCAGCGCGATCACCGCGAGCATCGGCGGCGTGCAGATCGGCGAAAAGATCGCCAGCGTCACCCAGGTCCTGGCCAAGGCCAACCATGGGGTGCAGTCCTCCATTGCCGTCGGCGGCAACCGGTTCGAGATCTTCGATCCCAGCGCCGTGGATCGCGCCGAGGAGGAGCGCATCCATGCCTGGGTCGCACGCCTGCGCGACGCGCTGGACCACGACCGTTTCCTGCTCTTCTACCAGCCCGTGATCAGCCTGCAGGGCGAGCCCGGCGCCACCTACGAGGCCTACATCCGGCTCGATGCGGGCGCCGGTGAGATGGTCCCGCCGCTGAGCTTCCTGCAGATCGCCGAGGAGCATGGGCTGCTGTGGGAGATCGACCGCTGGGTCGTCGGGCATGCGATCGCGGTGATTGGCGAGCGCACCCGCGCGGGCAACCCGACGACACTACTGGTGAAGATCACGCAGGCCTCGCTGGCCGACGACACCCTCGCCCGCTTCGTCGGCGAGCAGCTCGCCGCGCAAGGCGTGAGCGGAGAACACCTGGTGCTGGAACTGCCGGAGGCGAAGGTGTTCACTCACCTGCGCGCGGCGCAGCAGTTCGCGACGGCCGTGGCGACGCACCACTGTCGTGTCGGCCTGGAGCAGTTCGGCGTTGGGCTGGACTCCTTCCAGCTGCTGTCGCACTTCGATCCGGCCTTCCTCAAGCTCGATCGCAGCTTCATGGAAGACCTTGCCAAGAACACCGCCAACCAGGCTCGGATCCGCGAGATCGCCGCCAAGGCGCGCACGCTGGGCATCCGCACCATTGCCGAATTCGTCCAGGATGCGGCCAGCATGTCGGTGTTGTTCTCGAGCGGTGTCGACTACGTGGAAGGGCACTTCCTCGCCCCCGCCGGTCCCGACATGACTTACGAGTTCGACTGACCAGGCATTTGCGGCAGATGCCCTGCCGCGACGGCCTCAGCCCACCACGCCCTCATGCAGGGCACGACCGTCCAGCGGCGCATTGCGCAGCGCCGCGATCCGCTCATCCAGCGGGGGATGGCTCATCAGCAGGCGGCGCAATCCGCCACCCGAACCGCCGCTGATCCCGAAGGCCGCCACCTGCTTGGGCAGGGTTGCCTGCCCGTGGTTCTGCGCCAAGCGCTCCAGGGCGGAAATCATCTTGTCCCGGCCGGCAAGCGTCGCCCCGCCTGCGTCGGCGCGGAATTCGCGATGCCGCGAAAACCACATGGCGATCATGCTGGCGAACAGGCCGAACACCATGTCGAGCACGAAGACCACTGCGTAATAGCCTATGCCGCCGCCACTGGTTTCCCTCCCGCCGCTCAGGTAGCCATCGACGACGCGGCCGACAATCCGGGCGAGCACGATCACGAAGGTGTTGAGCACGCCCTGCAACAGGGCCATCGTCACCATGTCGCCGTTGGCCACGTGGCTCACTTCATGGCCCAGGACGGCCTCGGCCTC
>JBBRHT010000183.1:0-4457 GCA_038222295.1 Lysobacterales bacterium | reverse complement strand
CGCCGCACCAAGAACAATCCGGTGCTCATCGGCGAGCCGGGCGTCGGCAAGACGGCGGTCGTCGAGGGTCTCGCGCAGCGCATCGTGCGCGGCGACGTCCCGCTCGGCCTCCAGAACAAACGCCTCGTCGGCCTCGATCTCTCGGCGATCGTCGCCGGCGCGAAGTTCCGCGGCGAGTTCGAGGAGCGCCTGAAGGCGGTGCTCAACGACCTGGCGAAGAACGAAGGCCAGATCATCCTCTTCATCGACGAGCTGCACACCGTCGTCGGGGCGGGCAAGGCCGAGGGCTCGATGGATGCCGGCAACATGCTCAAGCCGGCTCTCGCGCGCGGCGAGCTGCATTGCATCGGCGCCACGACGCTCGACGAATACCGCAAGTACATCGAGAAGGACGCGGCGCTGGAGCGTCGATTCCAGAAGGTGCTGGTCGGCGAGCCGAGCGTGGAGGACACCATTGCGATCCTGCGCGGGCTCAAGGAGCGCTACGCGGTGCACCACGGCGTGGAGATCACCGACCCCGCCATCGTCGCCGCGGCCACGTTGTCGCACCGCTACATCGCCGACCGCCAGCTGCCCGACAAGGCGATCGACCTGATGGACGAGGCCGCATCGCGCATCCGCATGGAGATCGACTCCAAGCCCGAGGAGCTCGACCGCAAGGAACGGCGGTTGATCCAGCTGAAGATCCAGCGCGAGGCGCTGAAGAAGGAAAAAGATCCCGAGTCGAAGAAGCGCATGGCCGACCTGGAGAGCGACATCGCCAGCCTGGAGCGCGAGTTCAACGATCTCGAGGAAGTATGGAAGGCCGAAAAGGCGATGCTGCAGGGCGCGACCCGGCTCAAGGAGCAGATCGAAGCCGCCAAGCTCGAACTGGAAGCCGCGCAGCGCCGCCAGGATTACGCGCGCATGAGCGAGATCCAGTACGGCACGCTGCCGGAACTGGAAAAACAGCTCAATTCCGCGCAGGAAGCCGAGCACAAGGGATTCACCCTGCTCCAGGACAAGGTCACCGCCGAGGAAATCGCGCAGGTCGTCTCGCGCTGGACCGGCATCCCGGTCAGCAAGATGCTCGAGGGTGAGCGCGAGAAGCTGCTGCAGATGGAATCGCACCTGCACCAGCGCGTGGTCGGGCAGGACGAAGCCATCAAGGCGGTGTCCGATGCCGTGCGGCGCTCACGCGCCGGGCTGAGCGACCCGAACCGGCCGTCGGGCTCCTTCCTCTTCCTCGGCCCCACCGGCGTCGGCAAGACCGAGCTGTGCAAGGCGCTGGCGGAATTCCTCTTCGACTCGCCCGACGCGATGATCCGCATCGACATGAGCGAGTTCATGGAGAAGCATTCGGTCGCACGCATGATCGGCGCGCCTCCGGGCTATGTCGGTTACGAGGAGGGCGGTTACTTGACCGAGGCGGTGCGACGCCGGCCGTATTCGCTGATCCTGCTCGATGAAGTCGAGAAGGCGCATCCGGACGTCTTCAACATCCTGCTGCAGGTGCTTGATGACGGTCGCCTCACCGATGGCCAGGGTCGCACGGTGGATTTCCGCAACACCGTGATCGTGATGACGTCCAACCTGGGCTCGCACCAGATCCAGGCCATGTTCGAAGAGAGCGGCACCGACGCCGATTCCCCCGAGGCCTACACCCAGATGAAGGCCGCGGTGATGGGCGTGGTGCAGGCGCATTTCCGGCCGGAGTTCATCAACCGCCTCGACGACATCGTCGTGTTCCACCCGCTGGACAAGGCGCAGATCCGCGATATCGCGAAAATCCAGTTGCATGGGTTGGAAAAGCGCCTGGGCGAGCGCGGCATCCGCATCGCCCTGTCCGGCGACGCGTTGACCCTGCTGGGGAATGTCGGCTTCGACCCGGTCTACGGCGCGCGTCCGCTGAAACGCGCGATCCAGGCGCAGATCGAGAACCCGCTGGCATCACGCATCCTGTCGGGAGAATTCGCCAGTGGCGACCTCATCCAGGTGGATGTGAGCGCCGGGCACCTGATCTTCCACAAGGGGTGAGCGCGGGCCGTCGCTGTCCGCAGCGGTGGCCTTTCAGATCACGCCGCCGCCGAGGTGCAGGCGGATCACCGCCACCACGATGACGATGGCGTTGAGCAGCAAGCCCGTCTTCGCCCGACCGCGATTGGCGGGCGCGGTGATCACCATGGCGACGGCCGCGATGATCGCGCCGACGGCGGCAAAGGGAATCAGGAACCAGTTTCCCCAGCCCAGCAGCGGCACCAGCGCCAGCAGCATCCACAGCATGGCGAAAATGCCCCACAACACGCTGATCAGTCCCATTGCACGCTCCCTCCTGCTCGCCGCCCGGCGGCGCTCGGGGCCAACGCTAACCGATTGTCGGAACCGCGGCCATTGACGTGGCGTCATGCCCACCCCATCCAGCAACGCCGGGGACGCCGGCCTTTTTCCCGTAAAATCATCGAATGATCGCTTTCCGAAATTTCGCCCTGCGTCGCGGCGAACGCCTGCTGCTGTCCGATGTCGACCTGACCCTGCAGGCGGGCTGGCGCGTGGGCGTGGTCGGCCGCAATGGCACCGGCAAGTCCTCATTATTCGCCGCGGTCCGCAGCGAAATCGAGGCTGACCGCGGCGACCTGGACCTGTCCGGCCGGGTGCGGATCGCCAGCATCGCCCAGGAGATGCCGTCGCTGCCCGATGCCGCGATCGATTTCGTGCTGGCCGGCGACGCCGTGGTGCATGCGGCGTTACAGGAGGAAGCCAATGCCTTCGCCAACGAGGACTGGGAAGCGGTCGCCCAGGCGCACCACCGGCTGGAGGAAGTCGGTGGCTACGACGCCAGCGCCCGCGCGGGCAAGCTGCTGCACGGGCTCGGGTTTCCGGCGGACACGCATTCGCGCGCGGTCAGCACGTTTTCGGGCGGCTGGCGGGTGCGCCTGAACCTGGCGCGCGCGCTGATGACGCCGTCGGACCTGCTGCTGCTCGACGAACCGACCAACCACCTCGACCTGGACGCGGTGCTGTGGCTGGAGCAGTGGCTGCTGAGATATCCCGGCACGCTGCTGCTGATCTCGCACGATCGCGAATTCCTCGACAACGTCTGCACGCACACGCTGCACCTGCACGGCGGCAAGGCAAAGTTGTATGCCGGCGACTACACCGCGTTCGAGCGGCAACGCTCCGAGCAACTGCGCCTGCAGCAGATCACGCACGAGAAGGCGCAGGCCGAGCGTGCGCACCTGCAGAGCTTCATCGACCGCTTCAAGGCCAGCGCGGCGAAGGCCAAGCAGGCGCAATCACGGGTCAAGCGCCTGGCCAAGATGGCCGGCACCGAAGCCGTGCGCGCCGAGCGCGAGGTACGCATCGATTTCCCGCAATCTCTGAAGCTGCCGAATTCGCTGCTGCGTCTGAACCACATGGATTGCGGGTATCGCGCCGCCGATGGGGCTGCCATCACGATTCTCCACGACGTCAACTTCGGCCTCGAGGCAGGCGATCGCGTCGGCCTGCTGGGAATCAACGGCGCCGGCAAGTCGACCCTGGTGAAGACCCTGGTCGGCGAACTCGCGCCACTCACCGGCGAGCGCAATGCCCATCCGGACCTGCGCGTTGGCTACTTCGCCCAGCACACGGTGGAGTCGCTGAAGTCGGGCACCTCGGCCATCGACCACCTGCGTGAGTTGACGCCCAATGGTTCGACCCAGGCCTTCCGCGACTTCCTCGGCAAGTGGAATTTCGCCGGCGACCGCGCGTTCGAAAGCATCAACGGCTTTTCCGGCGGAGAGCGCGCGCGGTTGGCGCTGGCGCTGATCGCGTGGCTGCAGCCCAACGTGCTGCTGCTCGACGAACCGACCAACCACCTCGACCTGGAAATGCGCGAGGCGCTGGCCGAAGCCCTGTCGATCTTCGAGGGTGCGATCGTGATGGTCTCGCACGATCGCCACCTCATCGGCCTGGTCTGCGAGACGTTCTGGCGCGTGGCCGATGGCCGGGTCGAGCCGTTCGCGGGCGACCTGGACGAATACGCAGCGTGGCTGCGCTCGCGTCCCGGCAGCGACCCGGGCAAGGCCGAAAAGCCGGCGAAAGCAGCGGCCGTCGCGACCCCGATCGCACCGCCCAGGCCCGCCGTGCGCATCAATCCGCACAAGCTGGCCAAGGCCGAAGCGCGCGTCGCGGACCTGGAACAACGCATCGCCGCCATCGAAACCGAGCTGGAGAGCCCGGCCGTGTACGCCGAGGGCGGCACGCGCGCCGCGTCGCTGGGCAAGCAGGTTGCCGATCTGCGGGCTTCGCTGGAAACCGCGGAACTCGAATTGCTGGCGCTCTACGAGGCCAGCGCCGCCTGACGCCGCTCCCCGGGAGATCAGCTCCCTCCTCCGCTTGCCAGGAACGGCTTCCTCCTCCGCTGTGCGTGAGATCAGCTCCCTCCTCCGCTTGCGGGGGTGGGTTGGGGTGGGGGCACGGCTGGCGAGGGTGTCTGG
>JBBRHT010000182.1:0-4470 GCA_038222295.1 Lysobacterales bacterium | reverse complement strand
GTGTGCATTTCAGTTGCCGGCGACGTCGGGCACTTGCGCCTGGCCTCCCAGCTTGCCCTCGGTGCCGACCTCGCGGGCCACGCGGGTCACTTCGGCGGCGAAGCCGTTGAGCTGGTCCACCATCGTGTTGATGGTGTTCTTCATCTGGAGGATCTCGCCCTGGTCCTCGACGCCGATCTTGCGCGACAGGTCGCCCTTGGCCACCGCGGTCGTCACCTCGGCGATGTTGCGCACCTGCGCGGTGAGGTTGGACGCCATCGAGTTGACGTTGTCGGTCAGATCCTTCCAGGTACCGGCGACGCCGGGCACCTGCGCCTGGCCGCCGAGCTTGCCTTCGGTACCGACCTCGCGCGCCACGCGAGTCACTTCCGCGGCGAAACCGTTGAGCTGGTCCACCATGGTGTTGAGCGTGTCTTTCAATGCCAGGATTTCGCCGCGCACGTCCACCGTGATCTTGCGCGACAGGTCGCCCTTGGCCACCGCGGTCGCGACCTCGGCGATGTTGCGCACCTGCGTCGTCAGATTCGAGGCCATCGAATTGACGTTGTCGGTCAGGTCCGCCCATGTCCCGGCGACACCGGGCACGACGGCCTGGCCGCCGAGCTTGCCTTCGGTGCCGACCTCGCGCGCCACGCGCGTGACTTCCGCGGCGAAGCCATTGAGCTGGTCGACCATCGTGTTGATGGTTTCCTTCAGCTGGAGGATTTCGCCGCGCACGTCCACCGTGATCTTGCGCGACAGATCGCCCTTCGCCACGGCGGTGGTCACGTCGGCGATGTTGCGCACCTGCAGCGTCAGGTTCGACGCCATCGAATTGACGTGGTCGGTCAGGTCCTTCCACGTGCCGGCGACGTCGGGCACGACGGCCTGGCCGCCGAGCTTGCCTTCGGTACCGACCTCGCGCGCCACGCGCGTCACTTCGGCCGCGAAGCCGTTGAGCTGGTCCACCATCGTGTTGATGGTGTCCTTCAGCTGCAGGATTTCGCCCTTGACGTCGACCGTGATCTTGCGCGAGAGGTCGCCCTTGGCCACGGCGGTGGTCACCTCGGCGATGTTGCGCACCTGCGAGGTCAGGTTCGACGCCAGCGAGTTCACCGAGTCGGTCAGGTCCTTCCACGTACCGGCGACACCGGGCACGATCGCCTGGCCGCCGAGCTTGCCTTCGGTACCGACTTCGCGCGCCACGCGCGTCACCTCGGACGCGAAGCCGCGCAGCTGGTCCACCATCGTGTTGATGGCCTCCTTGAGCTGAAGGATTTCGCCGCGCACGTCCACCGTGATCTTGCGCGACAGGTCGCCGTTGGCGACCGCGATGGTGACCTCGGAGATGTTGCGCACCTGCGCGGTGAGGTTGTTCGCCATCTGGTTGACCGAGTCGGTCAGGTCCTTCCAGACGCCCGACACGCCCTTGACCTTCGCCTGGCCGCCGAGCAGGCCGGCGGTGCCGACCTCGAGCGCCACGCGCGTGACCTCGGACGAGAACTCGCTCATCTGCTCGATCATGCGGTTGACGATGTTCGCCGAGCGCAGGAACTCGCCCTGCAGCGGACGCCCGTCGGCCTCCAGCGGGACGGTGCGGGTGAGGTCGCCCTTCGCCACGCCAGCCATGGCCTCGGTCATGGTCTCGACCGGACGCACGAGGTCGTCGATGAGCCAGTTGACCGAATGCTCCATCCCGGCCCATGCGCCCTGGCGATCGGCCGGCACCACGCGCTGGCGGGTCTGGCCTTCGCGGCCGACCTTCTGTCCGACCCGCGCGAGCTCATCGGCAAGGCGCCGGTTGGAGCTGATGATCTTGTTGAAGACCTCCGCCAGCTTGCCGGGGATGCCGTCCCAGTGCATGGGCAACTGCACCGAGAAGTCGCCGGCGTTGACGTCCTGCATCGCTGCCAGCAAATGCTGCAGCGGGTCGACCTGGCCCGGGGTCGCTGCGTTGGACTGTTGATCCGCTTCCGCTTCCGCTTCCGCTGTCGCCGTGGCGATGGCCGCGTCGGTGTTGTTGGTCGCGCCTCCGCGGCGGCTGCGACGGGTGGTGTTTTCGCTCAAGCACAGCCCCCTGGAGACGGCCAGCACCGACAATCCGGGCCGGCGTTATTGACGACAAGTAGCGCATCGTACGTGGTCATTACGTGCACACGGCGTTCACGGCGGTGCCGATCCGGCAAGGGCGTCCTGTAAGCTCGCGCCAACCCCAAGCGTAGCCAGCCAATGCTGAATTCCCCGCCCATCACCGTGCGCAAGCGCCTGCCGCTCCACGTCAGGGTCCTGCTGGGCTTCGTGCTCGGCGCGCTGGCCGGACTGGCCGCGCATTTTTACGCTGCCGACGCCCAGCTGACCCACGACGCGATCACGTATGTCACGCGTCCGCTCGGGCAGGTTTTCCTCAACCTGCTATTCATGCTGGTCATCCCGCTGATGTTCTCCGCGCTGGTGCTCGGCGTGGCGGAGCTGGGCGACATCGCCAGCCTCGGACGGCTGGGCTGGAAGACCTTGATGTACACCGCGGCCGTCACCGGCATGGCCGTCGGGATCGGCCTGCTGATGGTCAACCTGATCCAACCGGGCCTGCACCTGGATCCAGGGCTGGTGCAGCAGGCGATGGCGAGCAACGCGGCCAAGGCGAGCGACATCGTCGCCAGCGGCCACCAGCTCGACGCCCTGCAGTTGCTGGTCAACATCGTCCCGCACAACCCGCTTGCGGCGGCCGTCGACGACAAGCAGACGCTTGGCGTGGTGTTTTTCGCGCTGATGGTCGGCATCGGCCTGGTGATGACGCCGAGCCCGGCGACCGAGGCCTTCAAGCACGCGCTGCAGGGCCTGTTCGAAGTCAGCATGCGCCTGATCGGATTGTTCATCCTGCTGGCACCGTACGCGGTGGCCTGCTTCATGTTCACCCTGTGCGCGCAGTTGGGCTGGGACGTCATCGTCGGCCTGAGCTGGTTCGTCGCCACCGTGCTGCTGGCGATCGGACTGCACATGTTCGTGGTGCTGCCGCTGTGGGTGCGCTACATGGGCGGCATGCCGGTGCGCACGTTCTTCCGCGGCAGCCAGGAGGCGACCCTCACCGCATTTGCGACGGCATCGTCCACCGCGACACTGCCGGTGACCTTGCGCGTGGCCGAGGAGAACCTGGGCCTGCCGCGCAAGGTGTCGCGCTTCGTGCTGACCGTCGGGGCGTCGGCCAACCACCACGGCACCGCGTTGTTCGAAGGCGTCACCGTGCTGTTCCTGGCGCAGGTCTTCGGGCTGCACCTGGGTTTCCTGCAGCAGTTGATGGTGCTGATGCTGTGCATCCTCGGCGGCATCGGCACCGCCGGCATCCCGTCGGGCTCGCTGCCGGTGATCGCGATGATCTGCGGCATCGTCGGCCTGCCACCTGCCGGGATCGGCATCATCATCGGCGTCAACACCTTCCTGGACATGTGCCGCACGGCGCTGAACGTCACCGGCGACCTGGCGACGGCCGTGGTCGTGTCGCACCGCAGTGGCGAGGTGGAGGTTCCGGCGATGGCGCCCGAACCCCGTGCCGAGGCGCAACAGGACCTGCTCACCGGCCGTCGCTGAGATTCGTGTCACGGCCGGCGCATGCAGGCCGGCCGGAGTCGCATCAGAACCGGCGCGAGTACCCCAGCATCAAGCCGTTGCCGGGGAGCAGTCCCATGATCAGCGGCGTCTTGCGATGGTGCGCATACAGCCCCCAGGCGATGCCCACGCCGGCGCCGACCAGGACATCGCTCTGCCAATGCCCCTGGACCTTGACCCGCGCGACAGCGTCGTAGGCGGGTAGCAGCGCGAGGGCGTAGACGGCCGGATGGTCGCTGCCGTATTCGGCGATGAAAGGCGTCACCACCGCGCTGATTTCGGCGACTTCGCCGCTGGGGAAACTCTGGTGGCCGTGGCCACTGAAGAAACTGTCGGGATCTGCATTCTCGCTCGGCCGTTCACGCGAAAAAGCGACCTTCATGACGCTGGTCGTCGCGGCAGTGAGCACCATCGAGTCGAGCGCCTGGTCGAAGGTGTGCCCGAGGCGCGAATCGCTGTTGCCGAACAGGGCGCCGCCGATCACGGTCAGTGCGGCGCCGGCAGCGAGATCCTTCTGGTAGCTGCGCTTCCAGATGCCGGAGTTGTCGTAGTTCACACGGTGGTCGATGCCGAACGGGCCACCGGCCGCCAGTGCCTGCGGGGACAGTGCGGACAGCGCCATTGCGACGGCCAGCAGGGCGGAGCGCGAGGCCATGGGCAAGCTCCCTGAGGATGCCGGCAGCATAAGTCGGGTGGTGTTAGCGAGCCATCACGGAGCTGTCGGCTGCCACACGCGCTGCCTGGGAGCGCGACAGCGCGGCGACCGGATGGGACAATAGCCGGGCCCGCCGCCAGGCCGGTGCCGCCCCGCGGATGCCGTGCGTCCGCCTCGAACCCATCCGGACCCCATGACGACGCCCAGCCGCCGCGACCTTGCCAATGCCATCC
>JBBRHT010000181.1:0-4487 GCA_038222295.1 Lysobacterales bacterium | reverse complement strand
GGCGGCGATGCAGCCGGCCGCGACCAGTGCATCGGAATTGCCGAGCAGCTGCGCGCAATCGCGCTGCGCTTCGAGCATGTCGCCCTGCACCAATGCCACGGAGGACAGCGTCAGCCATGCCAGCGGATTGTCGCGGTCGCGTTGCAAAACCGCCTGCAGCACGCGCCGCGATTCGGCGAACTGATGCCGGCTCTGCAGGATCGTGGCCTGTACGAGCAGCGCATCGACAGGCGCCGGCCGCTTCGCCAGCCAGGGCGCAACCACCGCCTGCGCGCGACCGAGATAGCGCGCGTCGCCGGTGTCGCGGCCGTAATCCAGATAGGCCCTGGCCAACGACACGGCCGATGCGAGGTCCCGTGGCTTCGCGGTTGTGCGTTGCCTGAGGACCGTGAAGCGGCGCACCCGCGGATCACGGGTGGACGGAAGGTGTTCGAGGATGATGCTGTCGCTGGTCGGAACGTAAGGCTGCCGGTGCGAACCGGCATGCGCGCCGGGACTGGTCGCAGCGATGAAGATCGCGCTCAACGCGCAGGTGCCGGGACGAACAAACCAGTGACGCCAGATGGCGCCACCGATGCATTGCCTGTTCGCGTCGGTCGAATCGGAACTCACGGTGCCTTGGTGGACGATCCGCGGATCGGGATGTTGAGTGGGGAGGATTGTTGCGGAAAACCGTGGCTTGCACTCCCGCCCGGTCGGTATACCGCAAGGTCCGTGAAGGGGCTTTGTCGCCCGGATACACGCCTTCGCAGCCGTAGGCGCAGAATCGGGGGCAATGAACCTTCACTTCGACAATGCCTTCATCCGAGACCTGCCCGGTGACGCGGAAATCGGCCCGCGGATCCGCCAGGTACCGGCGGCGCTCTGGTCGCAGGTCGCGCCCAAGCCTGTCGCACATCCACTGCTGGTCGCGTATTCGCGCGAGATGGCGGAGCGGCTGGGTCTTTCCGCGGAAGCCACCGCGTCACCCGAGTTCGCTCAAGTGTTCGCCGGCAACGCCTTGCTTCCGGGGATGGCGACGTTCGCTTCGAACTATGGCGGCCACCAGTTCGGGCATTGGGCGGGCCAACTCGGCGATGGCCGGGCGATCAGCCTGGGCGAAAGCATCAATCCACAAGGCGAGCGTTGGGAATTGCAGCTCAAGGGCGCCGGACCGACGCCGTATTCGCGCAACGCGGACGGTCGGGCGGTGCTGCGCTCGTCGATCCGCGAATTCCTGTGCAGCGAGGCCATGCACCACCTTGGCGTGCCAACCACGCGCGCGTTGAGCCTGGTCGTGACGGGCGAGGGGGTGGTCCGCGACATGTTCTACGACGGTCACCCACGCGAGGAGCCGGGGGCAATCGTTTGCCGCGTCGCGCCCTCGTTCGTGCGTTTCGGGCACTTCGAACTGCCTGCATCGCGCGGCGAGCATGCGTTGCTCGGCCGGCTGGTGGACTTCTGCATCCAGCGCGATTATCCCGAGCTGGCATCGCTTCCTGCCGCCGGCATGCAGCGCCACGCCGAATGGTTCGGCCAGGTTTGCGCCCGCACCGCGCACATGGTCGCGCACTGGATGCGGGTTGGCTTCGTGCACGGGGTGATGAACACCGACAACATGTCGATCCTCGGGTTGACGATCGACTACGGCCCCTACGGCTGGATCGACAACTTCGACCCCGACTGGACGCCGAACACCACGGACGCGCATGGCAGGCGCTACCGGTTCGGGTGGCAGCCCAGGATCGCTTACTGGAACCTGACGCGCCTGGCGCATGCGTTGTCACCGCTGTTTCCAGATGCCGCAATGCTGCGGGAAGGACTCGACCGCTACACGGACACCTTCGTGACCGCCGAGCAGGCGAACACCGCGCGCAAACTCGGGTTTGCCGATTGCGCGGATGACGACGCCGCATTGATGCGCGACCTGCACGCCCTGCTGGCGTCGGCCGAGGTCGACATGACATTGTTCTTCCGTGCGCTCGCCAACGTCGATGTGGCCGAACCGTCGATGGATTTCGCGCGCGACGCCTTTTACGACGTGCAGAAACGCGATGCAGCGTTGCCTGCCTTCAGCGACTGGCTGCAGCGTTACGTTGCCCGATTGCAAACGGACCCACTGTCGCCCGCGCAACGCCGTGTGCGCATGGACGCCGCCAATCCGCGTTACGTACTGCGCAACTACCTGGTGCAGCAGGCGATCGATCGCGCCGAAGCCGGCGACTATTCGGGCGTCGTCGAACTCCTGGACGTGATGCGGCGGCCTTATGAAAACCAGCCCGGGCGGGAAGCATTCGCTGCCAAGCGCCCCGACTGGGCACGGCAGCGTGCTGGATGCTCGATGCTGTCCTGCAGTTCCTGAGTTGCCTGCATGCAGCCCCCGGCGACACGCCGGAGGCTGGCAATGCGACGTTCGCTCAGTCGTGTGCGCCGGGGATCGGCGTGTTGAGGTACGGGAACGTGCTGCTGAACTCCGTCGCGCTGACGGCGGCGCCGTCGGTGAAGGGCAGCGAACCCGATGGTGCATCCGCCTTGCCCAGCAATGCGCCCATCGCGACCCGCAATTCGATGTCGACGACATCATCGCCAGGGCGGCGACCGTTCGGGAAGCCAGCCGTATCGCCACCGAGCACGCCCAGCGATTTCTGGTTGCTGGCTGTCTTGGGTGCGATCGACGTGTTCAGCCGCATGATTTCGGCGGGCTTCACCGATGCAGGCTGGTTGAGCCCGGGGATGCCGGTCAGGAACGCCGCGACAAGATCAGTACGCGGGAACTTGGTCGGCGCCTTCACCGTCGGGAACAAGGCCTGGATCAGCGCCGGCAGCGTCGGGTTGGTCACATACTTCGCGAACTGTGCGTCATCCTCGGGCCGCGACGCGTTGAACTTGTCCTTGTCCGGCAGGCCGATGAACACTTCGTTGACCAGCGGGGCGGACAGGCGCGAGACCTGGGTGTTGGTTCCGTGGGCATCCGGCATGGAAGCGGTGCTCCATGCACCGATGACCGGATCCGCGCCGTGGGTGAGGCAGGCGATCGGAAGTTCGAGCGCGATCGAGGTCACGTTCTTGCCGGCTAGGCCGTTGAGTCCGCCATGGGTCGGGCCCAACGGGTTGAGATGAATGAGGTCGAAGATCTGGCCGACGGCGACGGCGAAGCCTTCCTTGCGCTGGCCGACGAAGACGCGGCCTTCGCCCGCACAACCGTTGACGCCGATGCGCGAAATGTACTGGTTCGCGTATTTGTTGTAATCAGGGATCGACTTGGTGCCGATGTTGTCGGAGGGCTTGATGAAGGTCTGCTTGCCGGTGGCGAGGTTCGTCGCCCAACTGGCCGACGCCCCGCGATAAGTTTGGACGACGTAACTCTCGACGATGTTCAGGTCCGGATCCGAGCTGGACATGAAAGGACCCACGTTGTTCTGCGGAACCGCAATGGATTGCCCGCCGATCGGCAAGGCGATGTTGCGCGCATCGTTGCGGAAGCGGAACTGGAAGACCAGATCTGGTTTGGCATCGCCGTTGTTGTCGACGAGGATGTTGTAGAAGGCGTTCTCGTCCATCTTGTAGTAGTACGGGCCGGCGCCCGGATCCTGCTGCGGCTGGAAATTCGCGAGGATCGTCACGTAACCGCTGCGATTGGATTCGTAGCTGCGGAACAGGTAGACGTCGGTGTTGTCGACTTTCGGAAACTTGGTGATGTTCGGCGCTTCGCGATGGCTGGAGGCCGTGGCGACACCGGCTGATAGCAACGTGGCACACGCCGCGGCGAGCGCGGTGGTTTTCATAATGCGTTTCATGGGGGAAGGCCTCTTGCAACCCGACGGCGGGAGGATGAAAAGGAGCCGGTTGCCGTCGATCGCCGTGTCCTTGGCAGCCGATGTTGTCTTGGCTGTCAGGGGAACGTACGGCGCGCTGCGTGAAAAAGCGTGCATGCGTCACGCTTATCTTTTGCTTAATACGACTTTATTTTTCTTAATGCGAAGTCGCATGGGAACTTTCACCCGCAGCGGCGCGGCGCCATATTCCAATGCGGTGAAATGGGCATGACGATTCACCAATCCAACACGGACAAATCGAATACGCAGAAAAAAGCCGGCTTATTTGCCGGCTTTCTTGTCCTTCTTCGCGGCCCGCTTTTCCTTCAGGGACTTCTCGGGCTTCTTCTTCTCGGTTTTCTTCTGGTCCATGCCTTTCATGTGCGCTCCGCTGGAATTGGCTGCCCGGACAGGCCACGAAAGACTACACCGCGACGCCGCTGGCTGGAATGGGCCGGCTAGACTACGCACATGCCCCTGATCACTTTGCAGGACGTCGACTACAGCGTCGGCGGACCGTTGTTGCTGGACCACGTGAACCTGTCCATCGAGTCCGGCGAGCGCATCGCGCTGATCGGGCGCAATGGCGCCGGCAAATCCACCCTGCTCAAGCTGCTGGCCGGCGATCTCAAGCCAGATGACGGCCGCATCCTGGTCGAGGGCCGCGGCGCGGGCGGCGCCGGCCGGATCGCC
>JBBRHT010000180.1:0-4520 GCA_038222295.1 Lysobacterales bacterium | reverse complement strand
CTGTTTGCCTGGATGCCGCTGTACCTGTTGCTGATGCAGAAGCGCGTCTACGGGCAGGGCTGGCCGATGACGCTGACCAAGTACGCGGTGTTGGGTTTCAGCTACACGATCCTGTTGTCGCTGGGCGCGGCGTTCACGATCATCGCGAGCCTGGTGTCGGCCTGACCGCGCATTGCTGACGCAGCCGTCAGCGTGCCAGCTCGGATTGCAGCCAGGCCGCCCGGTTGCCGTCGGCGGTGGACAGCAAGGCCCGTCGCAGGGCATCGCGTTGCTGGGGCGGCGTGCGTTGCGCCAGCACGCCAAGATCGATGCGCTCGGACGGCGTCAGTGTCCGCAGCGCGTCGAGCAGCGGCTTGCGCTCGACCGCCGGCACCTGCATCAGCAGCGGCTGCAGCGCCGCGAAACTGGCGCCCAATGCCGGACCGAGCAACCATCCGCGGCGCTGGCTGGCGTCTTCCTGCGCGAACTGCGCGCGCAACGCCTGTTGCTGCGCGCCGTCCAGCGCGTCGAACGCCATGGCGGCCGCACGCACCTGGCCGCGCTGGTCGGCCGGCAACGCGCGCCAGGCCAGCCATGACTCGCGTCGCTCACGACGGACCGCCAGCGGCAACGCATCCCATGCCTCCAGACGTTGGCGGAAGGCCTGCTGCTGCGCGGGCGTCATCGCCCGCCATTGCGCGTCGCGCGCCAGCAGCATCTGCTGCGTGGCGGCGGGTAGTCCTGGCAACCGGTCGCGCAACGACGGCGGCAGCGCGAGCGCCGACGCTGCGACCAGCAGCAAGCCCAGGCCCGCGCGCGCCGCGTCAGCGCAACGCACCGGGCGCCTCCGCGTTGCCTGCGGTACCCGACGCCGGTGCCGCGGCGTCAGGGAACACGAGCGGAGCCTCCTCCGGTGCGCCCGCCATGCGCGCGGCATACCAGGCGTAGAAATCCAGGTCCTCGACCAGTGGCTGCTCGCGCGGATCCGCCAGCGCGTCGAAGTCGGGGTGGGTCAGCACCGCGGTCGCGGCGTCGAAGGTCGACGCGGGATCGGAGGCCGCAGGCAGGACCATCGCCCGCACGGAGGGGTCATCGATCGCGCCGGAGCGGTGGACGAACCATGTCCCGGCCAGGCTCACGGCGCACGCGCCGCAGGCCAACCACAGCGCCGGAACGCGCCAGGCTGGTGGCGGGTCAGCGGGCGCCGGGGCCGGGCGCGCCGCCATCGCGAACGGGCGATCCAGGCGGCCGGAGCGCGGATCCGGTCCGGCACGCACCGCGCGATCGCAGGCCGACAGCAGGTCGCGCCATGTCGCCGGTTCGAGCCGACCATCGGCATCGCGCGGCACCGCCCGGCGCAGCGCCCGCCGATAGAGGCCCATGGGAACGCCGAGCACGGCGGCGGCCTCGGCGTCATCCAGGCGCGCGACCGTGCGCAGCAGGAGCGCGGCGCGCACCCCGGTGCTCATTCCTGCCAACGCCTCCAGGCCGCGCGGCCACTGCCCCCCGGGAGGGGGGCGCCGCAAGGGCGGCGCGGCGACCAGCACGGCCCAGAATCGCTGCGTCCCGTTGGCGACCGGGGCACGCGCAAAGTCGCTGCCCAGCGCCCGCACCGCCGCCAACATCGCCGCATCGGCCGGCCGGCGTGCGCCGCAGAGCAACTCGGCGAAGACGAGCGCGCGGGGACCCGACTCCCGCAATACGGCAGTGAGCGCGGCGGATGGGCCGGCGGCCAAGGGCAGGGTTGGAGCGGTCATTGACGCCGATGATTGCCTAGCGAGCGCGTCGCATCATAGCGGTCCCGGGGCGGACCACGAGGCGCTTGACATCGCCGCAAGTCGCGCTCCGCCAAGGCGCGGCAATGTTTCCGGCCAAGAGGGTTGTGCACAGCAATATAACGGCCGCCTCATCGGCGCTCCCACCGCGCGGGTCGCGGGATTCAGCAGCGACGTTCCACGACTATGTCTTTGAAATTACAGCAATTATGTAGTTTGACCATTTTTTGACCATTCCGCATTGCCAGCTTGATGGACGGCGGTTGCGCAGTGCTGGCGCGACAACATGCACAGACTTATCCACAGCTGGTGTGGATAAGGCTAAAAAACGTTTAGGTTCGGTTAGTTGCGTCGTTTTCGTCGCCTGCGTCACAGCTAGTCGCTGCAACCGATGGTCGCCATTCATGGTTGCTGTCCTGTCGCTAGACTTGACCCATGTCCGCGCTTGATTCCGTTCCGGCCCCCACCGCGAGTACGCGTGTGTTGCGGGTCGCCCTGCCGGTGCCGCTGCCGCGACTGTTCGACTACCTGCCGGTTGGCGGCACAGCCCATCCGGCGGCGATCGGTTGCCGGGTGCGGGTCCCTTTCGGGCCGCGCGAGCTGGTGGGGGTGGTGGTCGACATGGGCGCCCCGGCCGACGGGATCGATGGATTGCGCGAAGCCATCGCCGTCCTCGATGCGGTCCCCCTGTTGCAGGGGGAGTTGTTGGAGTCGTTGCAGTGGCTGGCCCGCTACACCCACGCCCCGCTCGGGGAGGTCTTCGCCACCGCCCTGCCCTCGGCCTTGCGCCGGGGCGAGCCGCTGCCCGACACCGGCACCTGGGCCTGGCAGCTGACCGAGGCCGGCCTGTCCGCGCGCAGCGGCTTGCGCGCCGGCAGTCGCCCGCGCCGGCTGGCGGACTGCCTGGCCGACGGTGGACGCGACGAGGACGCCTTGACCGACACCGTGGATGGCTGGCGCGCCGCGGCGCGATCGCTGGTCGCGCGCGGTCTGCTTGAACGCGTGCCGTCGACCGTTGGCAGGCAGGCGCCGGCACGGATGCCGGGCCCGGTCGCCAACGACGAGCAGGCGGCCGCGATCGCCGCACTCGCGCAAGCCCGCGGCCAGTTCGCACCGATGCTGCTGGACGGGGTGACCGGCAGCGGCAAGACCGAGGTCTACCTGCAGGCGATCGGCGACTGCCTGGCGCGTGGCAGGCAGGCGCTGGTGCTGGTGCCCGAGATCGGACTGACTCCGCAGATGCTGGCGCGTTTTCGCGCTCGGCTCGGGGTGCCGGTGCACGCGCTGCATTCGGAGCTTGGCGACACGCAGCGCGCGCGGGTCTGGGCCGCGGCCTGGCGTGGCGAGGCGCGCGTCATCGTCGGCACGCGCTCGGCGGTGTTCACGCCACTTCCCGACGCGGGCTTGATCGTCGTCGACGAGGAGCACGACGCCAGTTACAAGCAGCAGGACGGCATCCGCTACAACGCGCGCGATTTCGCCCTGGTGCGCGCCAAGGCGCTCGGCGTCCCGGTCCTGCTCGGCAGCGCAACGCCCTCGCTGGAATCGCTGCACAACGCCCAGCTCGGGCGCTACACCCACCTGCGCCTGCACAAGCGCGCCGGCGTGGCGCAAGCGCCGTCGGTGCGCGTGATCGATGTGCGCAAGCGTCCCCTGCAGGCGGGCCTGTCGCAGCAACTGCTGGACGCGATGGCCGCCGCGCTCGACGCCGATGGCCAGGTGCTGGTGTTCAAGAACCGCCGCGGTTATGCGCCGGTGCTGCTCTGCCACGACTGCGGCTGGACGGCGCAATGCCAGCGCTGCAGCACGCCGGCCAACAGCACCGCGATGACGGTGCACGCTGGCGGCCGCCGCCTGCAGTGCCACCATTGCGGGTCGCGTCGACCGGTGCCGCCCGCGTGTCCGGATTGCGGTGCGCTGGCCTTGCAGCCGCAGGGCAACGGCACCGAGCGCATCGAGGAATTCCTGGCGCAGCGTTTCACCGACGTGCCCGTGTTGCGCGTGGATCGCGGCAGCACACGCCGTCGCGACAGCCTGGAGGCGCTGCTCGACGGCTTCGGCACGCAACCGGGCATCCTCGTCGGCACGCAGATGCTGGCCAAGGGCCATGACCTGCCCAACCTCACGCTGGTGGCTGTCGTGGGCATCGACGAGGGATTGTTCTCCGCGGATTTCCGCGCGCACGAGAAGGTCGCGCAGATGCTGGTGCAGGTCGCCGGTCGCGCCGGCCGCGCCGCGCGCCCTGGCGCGGTCTGGCTGCAGACCCACCACCCTCAGCATCCGCTGCTGCAGATCCTGGTCGAGGGGGGTTACCACGCCTTCGCCGAGCAGGAACTCGCACAACGCGAGGCCGCGGGTTTCCCGCCGTTCTCGCACCTGGCGCTGCTGCGCGCCGAAGCCGTGTCGGCAGATCCGCCGACGGCATTCCTGCGGGCGGCGCGCGGCTTGCTGGGCGACGCCGCCGGGGTGGACATGCACGGGCCCTTGCCGGCGCCCATGCCGCGTCGCGCCGGCATGCAGCGCGTGCAGTTGCTGCTCTCGGCGCTTGAGCGACGCAGCCTGCACGCGGCGCTGGATGCGGCCGTGCCGCTGTTGCATGCGCTACCCCAAGCGCGGAAAGTGCGCTGGTCGATCGATGTCGATCCGCTGGACCTGTACTAGACAGCGCTGAAACGAAAAAGGCCCGGTTTCCCGGGCCTTGTCGTGTCCTGCAGCCGCGCGTCAGGCGACGAACAGGCCCTTCATCTTCTTCAGCGCGTTCGCCTC
>JBBRHT010000179.1:0-4551 GCA_038222295.1 Lysobacterales bacterium | reverse complement strand
GAACGTTTCGGCATCGCCCGCGCGGTGCTGCCGCGGGTGCTGTCGATCCAGCAGGTCGAGCGCCTGTGTGAACTGGCCCCGGTGCCCTGGGAGGTCTTCGCGTTCGGACGCCTGTGCATCATGGTCGAAGGCCGCTGCCAGCTGTCGAGCTATGTCACCGGTGCCTCGCCCAACCGTCATGGCGTGTGCTCGCCGGCGAAGTTCGTGCGCTGGGACGAACACGTCGACGGCAGCCGCACGGTGCATCTCAACGATGTCCTGATCGACCGCTTCGCGCCCGATGAGCCGGCCGGCTACCCGACCGTGTGCAAGGGACGCTTCGAGGTCGGTGGCGAGATCTTCCACGCGCTCGAGGAGCCGACCAGCCTCAATACGCTGGAACTGCTGCCGCGGCTGGCGAAGGCCGGCGTGGCCGCCTTGAAGATCGAAGGCCGCCAGCGCGGCTTCGCCTATGTCGCATCGGTCACGCGCACCTGGCGCGCCGCGATCGATCGCTTCGCTGCCGCGCCCGATGCCTGGTCGGCGAAACCCGAATGGCAGCGCGCACTGTCCGCGCATGCCGAAGGCCACCAGACCACGCTGGGCCCCTACCACCGCGCATGGCATTGAGCACAGGAAGCGATGGCATGAAGTTGAGCCTGGGGCCGTTGCAGTATTTCTGGCCGCGCGAACGCACCCTCGCGTTCTACCGCGACGCGGCGACATGGCCGGTCGACGTCGTCTACCTGGGTGAGACCGTCTGCAGCAAGCGCCGCGAGCTGGGCACGCGCGACTGGATCGCCCTGGCCGACGAACTGGCCGAAAGCGGCAAGCAGATCGTGCTGTCGTCGCTGGCGCTGATCGAGGCCGAATCCGAACTGGGCGCGTTGCGCCGGCAGATCGATCGCGGTGCGTACTGGATCGAGGCCAATGACCTGTCGGCGGTGCAGCTGTGCCGCGAGCGGCGGATGCCATTCGTCGGCGGACCGTCGCTCAATGTCTACAACCACCGCGCGCTGGCGCTGCTGGTGGAAGACGGCCTGCAGCGCTGGGTGCCGGGCGTCGAGCAGGGCCAGGCGCTGATCTCCGAATTGCGCGATGCACAGGCCGCCGACGGCCTGCCGATGCCGGAAATCGAGGTGCTGGCCTGGGGCCGGCTGCCGCTGGCGTGGTCGGCGCGCTGTTTCACCGCGCGTGCGCTGGATCAGGGCAAGGACGATTGCGGCTTCCGCTGCATCGATTATCCCGATGGCCTGCCGCTGGCGACGCGCGACGACCGCGCCCTGCTGCGCATCAACGGCATCCAGGTGCAGGGCGAGGAAATCACCGACCTCGCCCCGGAAATGCCGGCGCTGCGCGCGCTCGGCGTCGACCTGCTGCGGATCCAGCCACAGGCCGACGGCATGGACGACGTGCTGCAACATTTCCTGCGCGCGCTGGAGTCGCCGACGCCGGTGCCGCAGTTCGGCTATCGCAACGGCTACTGGCACGGCCAGCCCGGCATGCGCTCGACCCCGGACACCGAAGCCGCGGCGCGATAGCACGCCGCCACAGGCGTATCTTGGCAACATCCAGATACCCGGGGGAATCCATGCCCGCCATCGTCCCCGCGACAGCGCGTGCCTCGACCCGTGGCGAGGAAATCGCCAACAGCGTCAGCCACGGCCTCGGGCTGTTGCTGGCGATCGCCGGCCTGCCGTTCCTGGTGGCGAACGCGATGCGCACGCACAGCGGCCTCGCGGTCGCGGGTGCGGCGATCTTCGGCGGCAGCGCGATCATGCTGTACCTCGCATCGACGCTGTACCACGCGATTCCGCACGCGCGGACCAAGGAATGGCTGCAGCGGCTCGACCACGGCGCGATCTACCTGCTCATCGCCGGGACCTACACCCCGATCGCCCTGGGCGTGCTGCGCGGCACCTGGGGCTGGAGCCTGCTCGCGGTGATCTGGACGCTCGCGGTCGCTGGCGTGATCTTCAAGATCCTGGCCGGCGCGCGTTATGACCGACTATCCACGCTGTTGTACGTGGCGATGGGCTGGGCGGCGCTGGTCGCGATCAAGCCGCTGTGGTTGCACATGCAACCGGGTGGACTGGCGTGGCTGTTCGGTGGCGGCGTGGCCTACACGGCGGGCGTGGTGTTCTACCTGCTGCACGACCGCGTGCGCTACAGCCACTTCATCTGGCACCTGTTCGTGCTCGCGGGCACCGCCTGCCATTTCCTGATGGTGCTGCTGTACGCGACGTGATGCGCAACGCCGTCGCGCCGCGCCAATCGGAGCGACGGGCCGGGTGATTCCGGCGCAGCTCAATCCACGCGGCGGAACACCAGCGTGCCGTTGGTGCCGCCGAACCCGAAGCTGTTGGACATCACCGTGCGCAGCGGCGCGTCGCGGCTCTCGCGCAGGATCGGGAAGCCTTCGGCACGCGGATCGAGCTGCTCGATGTTCGCCGACCCGGCAACGAAGCCACCCTGCATCATCAGCAGGCAATAAATCGCCTCCTGCACGCTGGCGGCGCCAAGCGAATGCCCCGATAGCCCCTTGGTCGACGACAGCGGCGGCACCTGTCCACCGAAGGCCTCGCGCACTGCCTCCAGTTCGACCAGGTCGCCCAGTGGCGTCGAGGTGCCGTGCGTGTTGAGGTAATCGATCGGCGTGTCGACGCCGGCCATCGCCATCTGCATGCACCGCACCGCGCCTTCGCCCGATGGCGCCACCATGTCGACGCCATCGGATGTCACGCCGTAGCCGACCAGCTCGGCGTGGATGCGCGCACCGCGTGCGACGGCGTGGTCGTAGTCCTCGAGCACCAGCATGCCGCCGCCGCCGGCGATGACGAAGCCGTCGCGGCCGACGTCGTAGGGCCGCGAGGCGGTGGCCGGTGTTCCAGTGTGGTGCGTGGACAGCGCGCCCATCGCGTCGAATTGCGAGGTCATGCCCCAGGCCGCTTCTTCGCCGCCGCCGGCGAGGACGACGTCCTGCATGCCGTGGCGGATCATGTCGGCGGCGGCGCCGATGCAATGTGCCGACGTCGCGCAGGCCGCGGAGATCGAATAACTCACGCCACGGATCCCGAACGCGGTCGCCAGGTTTGCCGACACCGTCGAGCACATCGTGCGCGGCACCATGTACGGACCGATCTTGCGCACGCCGCGATTGCGCAGCAGGTCGCCGGTCTCGATCTGCCAGTGCGGTGAGCCACCGCCGGAACCGGCGATGACGCCGGTGCGCGGATCGTGCACGTGTGCGTCCTGCAAGCCGGCGTCCGCGATTGCGTCGCGCATCGCGATGTAGCTGTAGGCGGCGGCGTCGCCCATGAAACGCTTGAGCTTGCGATCGATCTGGCCGTCCAGGTCGATGTCCGGGACGCCGGCGACCTGGCTGCGCATGCCGAGATCGGCGTATTCCGGGATGAAGCGGATGCCGGACCGCAACGCGCGCAGCGATGCGGTCACGCTGGACTGGTCGTTGCCCAGGCAGGACACGATGCCCATGCCGGTCACCACCACACGCTTGCCAGAAACCGGCCTCATCTCATGAACCCTCTGTCGAGGCGAACAAGCCGACGCGCAGGTCGTCGGCGACGTAGATCTCGCGCCCGTCGACCAGCGTGCGGCCGTTGGCGATGACCAGCGCGAGCTTGCCGCGCATTACCCGGCGGATGTCGATCTCGTAGCTGACGATCTTCGCATCCGGCATCACCTGGCCACTGAACTTGACCTGGCCGACACCCAGCGCGCGTCCACGACCGGGCTCGCCCAGCCAAGGCAGGTAGAAACCGGCGAGCTGCCACATCGCATCGACGCCGAGACAGCCAGGCATGACCGGATCGCCTTCGAAATGGCAGGCGAAGAACCAGAGATCCGGATGGATGTCGAGTTCGGCACGGATCAGGCCCTTGCCATGGCGACCACCTTCGGTGGAGATGTCGGTGATGCGATCGAACATCAGCATCGGTGGTAGCGGCAGGCGCGCATTGCCGGGCCCGAAGAGTTCACCGTGGCCACAGGCCAGCAGCTGGTCGCGGTCGAACGAGGAGGGTCTGGTCATGAGGTCCATCGTCAGGAAAACGCGCAGTCTTGCACGCCGGCGGCACTGATGGTGTCGATGCAGCCCGCGGATTGCGGGATACGCCGGCGTATTCAGTCAAAACGCGACTGGCCCCGCCGCGACAAGCCGCAGCCCCGTGGCGGGGGCAGCCGCATACCCGGTCCGCTCCGGCCCATCCTCGCGCCAGTGCGCGCCCATGCTGTCGCGCCGCTGCCCGGCGGCTGCCACCAGCGCCTGTGCGAGGCGTCCCTGCCAACCGCCCTTGGCGAATGCCTCCAGGGCTGGTCGCGCCTGGGCGATCGCATCGCCGCTCCTGATCGGTCCCGCCAGCTCCCACAGCAGCGCGCGCAGCTCGGCCATTGCTCCCGGCGCCAGTCCTCGTCCCAGCGGTGCGATGGCAGTGACGCCGCTCATGACCGCCGGGGCATGCTGCGGCGCCAGCCACGCGCCCAGGCGCCTGCCGCACACCACGCCTTCGAGCAGCGAATTGCTCGCCAATCGGTTGGCGCCGTGCACGCCGC
>JBBRHT010000178.1:0-4607 GCA_038222295.1 Lysobacterales bacterium | reverse complement strand
GTTCGCCGGTTTCGCTGGAGCGGATCCAGGCCGCCGACGGCGTTGCCGCAGTCGGCGACGTCTGCGATGGCGGATCGCTGGCAGGAAAGGTATCCGCCAGCGCGTCGTCGAGGGATCGGGTGGCGTTCTCGTGCGCCTGCGCAGCCATGTCGGTCTTCCAGGGAGATCGGTCGAGTCTGCGACAGTCGCCGTCGCGCGATCGTGAGCGGCCGCCTGGAGCCTTACCGCTCACCGTCCGCGCGGGATGCTCAGCGCGCCGGACCCATGAAGTCGAGCTTGCCAATCGGCACGCCGGCCTCGCGCAGGATGGCGTAGGCGGTCGTGCAATGGAAAAACAGGTTGGGCAGGACGAAGTCGAGCAGGTAGGACTGGCCTTCGAAGTCGAGTGCGCCGGTGCGCATCTGCAGGTGGATGGGGCGGGCCTCGCTGCCGTCGACCTGGTCCGCCGGCAAGCCGCGGATCACCTCGATGGTCCGGTCGATGCGCGAATACAGCTGCGCGAACGTCGTCTCGTCATCGGCGAACTTCGGCGGCTCCTGCCCGGCAAGGCGGAAGCTGCCGTTCTTGGCCATGTCGCAGGCGATCTGCACCTGCCGGGACAGCGGCAGCATGTCGGCGATCAGCCGGGTCTGCACCAGCACTTCGGGCGCAAAGCCCTTTTCCGCGGCGAAAGCCTCGCCCTTCTGCAACACCCCGCGCAGGCTCGACAGCGCACGGATGAAGACGGGGACCGAGGCCTGGTACATCGTGATGCTCATGCGGACGCCTTTGTGCGGGAACGGGCCGGCGAGATTAACTCCTCCCACATCAAATGCTGAACAGGACATCGATTTCACGGGGGTTTCAACGCCCCGCGTTGCATGGTCGAGTTCCCCTCCGAAGGCCTTGGCCCATGCGATCCAGGCATATCGCGCTGGCACTGTTGTCGTCGCTGGCCTTCGACGCGGGCGCCACGCAGCCCGGGGACGACACCCTTGTCGTCATCAGCGCGCACTACGCCGATCGCGCGCAGCTGCAACGGATCGCGTCGCACTTCCAGCACCTGATGATCGACGAGGCAACGCGGACGATCCGCGTGGAAGCCACGCATGACGAGATGATGGCGCTGCGACGCGAAGGCATCGATGCGCAGGTCGACGATGCCGCCACCCAGCGGTTGCGCACTTCCGAACAATCCCTGCATGGAATCCAGGCCGAATCGATCAGTGGATATCCCTGCTATCGCACGGTCGACGAAACCTACGCGACCATGGATGCACTGGTGCAGTCCAAGCCCAACCTGGCGCGCGTCATCGACATCGGCCCGACCTGGCTGGAGTCGAAACAGGCGGGAGCCGGCCACCACATGCGGGTGCTGCGCCTGACCAACTCGGCGACCAACAGCCTCTACCCCAACAAGCCCGTCATGGTGGTTGAAGCCTCGATCCATGCCCGCGAATACACCCCGGCCGAGCTGCTGACGCGGTTTGCCGAATGGCTGGCGAATGGTTACGGCAGCGATGGTGAGGCGACATGGCTGCTCGACAACTTCCGCTTCGACCTCGTGCTGCAGGCGAACCCCGACGGGCGGATCAAGGCCGAAAGCGGGCTGTCCTGGCGCAAGAACGTCGACAACAGCAACGGCGCCTGCAGCAGTACGACCTACGGCATCGACCTCAACCGTAACTTCCCGTTCAAGTGGAACAGCACCGCCGGTGGCTCCAGCGGCAACGCCTGCGCCAGCAACTACCGCGGTCCATTGAGCGCGTCGGAGCCGGAAACCCGCGACATGTTCCGCTATATCGCGGGCGCGCCGAACACGAGCGGCGTCTACGTCGGCGGTGTGCTGCCGGATCGTCGCGGCGATTCGCCGACCAGCGCCGCGCCAAGCGACTACCGGGGCCTGTTCCTGGACCTGCACAGCTATTCGCAACGCGTGCTCTGGCCATGGGCCTACAGCACGGCGGCAACCGGCAATGCCACCGCGTTCCGCACGCTGGGACGGCGCCTGGCCTGGTTCAACGGTTACAGGCCGCAGCAATGGATTTCGATGTACGCCGCGGACGGCACGACCACCGACACCATGTACGGGACGCTGGGCGTACCGAGCTACACCATCGAACTGGGCGTGGCGTTCTTCGAGAGCTGCTCGACCTTCCAGGACAACACGCTGCCCAGGAACCTCATGGCCTTGCGCTATGCGGCGCGCAACCTGATGGCCCCGTACACCTGGCCTGCCGGGCCGGACGCCTACAACCTGGCCATCTCGGCCTCCAGCGTGACGGCCGGCACCGCCGTGACCGTCGCGGCGGTGATCGACGACAGTCGCTTCAACCAGAGCAACGGGACCGAGTCGGTGCAGGCCATCGCCGCTGCCAACGCCTACATCGACCAGCAGCCATGGCTGGCGCAGACATCACCGCATGCGATGCACGCCAACGATGGCGCCTTCAGCTCCAGCAAGGAGACCGTCAGCGTGCGACTGTCCACCACGGGCCTGACCAAGGGCCGGCACGTGGTGTTCGTGCGCGGCAAGGATGCCAGCGGCCGCTGGGGCACGCCGAACGCGATTTACTTCACCGTCAAATAGAAGCATGCGGGGCGCCGCCGCCCGTGTCGCCGGAACCGTCAGGAGCCGGCGCGCGACGGCCTCCCCAATGCGGCCCGGTAGCGCGCGTACAGCGCCTGCACCTTCTCCACGTAGGCCTGCGTCTCCGAATACGGAGGCACGCCACCAAAGCGCTGCACCGAGCCCGCGCCCGCGTTGTATGCCGCGGCGACGAGGGTCAGGTCGCCCTTGTAGAGGCGCATCAGCGACTTGATGTGGCGGGCGCCACCATCGATGGATTGCGCAGAGGAAAACGGATCCATGACGCCGTAGGCGCGGGCGACCGCCGGCATCAGCTGCATCACGCCCTGCGCGCCCTTGGGCGAGCGCGCCGACGGATCGAAACCGCTTTCGGCATGGGCGATCGCGCGCAACCAGGCATCCTCGACGCCGGTGCGGCGTGCAGCGGCGCGGAACTGCGCAGCGAACACGTCCAGGCGCGGTGCGCCGATCCGGCCCAGGCCCAGGTGGACGGTCGAGTCGGGCGGCGGCTTCAGCGCGACGACCGACTGCACCTCGGTCCAGCCGGGGAGCGGTCGCGTGCTGTAGACCATCCTGCCGCCGACGCGGTGCTGGTAGACGTTGCCGCGCACCGGACCGAGGCTGCCCCAGAAATTCGGATGCTTCGAACGGCCCCCGCTGACCTGCTTCGCCTTGCAGCGCGAGCCCGGCTCCGGCGCGGTGGCGAAGCTCAGGCGGTCATCGCGCAGGCAGGTGTAGAGCGTGCGTGCGCTGGCCGCCGCCGGCAGCGTCGCGGCCAGCACGGTCATCAGGGCGAGGGCGGAATAACGTGACATCGGTCACGCAGTTAAGCCAGTCCAGCCGAGGCAGGACGTGAAGACGCCCAGCCCAGCCGCCAACCCGGATCAGGGCTGGCCGGGGCCCCGGCGACGCCGGGCGACGAGGACCGCGGCGCGCCAGGCCAGCGGGCGGAGTCCGTAAGCCGCGACGACGGCCGCCGGCCACGCCAGCAACCAGGCCACCAGCCAGCGCCACGGCAGGCCACCATCGATGCCGGTGTTGACCACCGTGACCACCAGCGCCACGAACGCCGACATGCCGGTTGCCAGGAACCCCGGCAACAGACGCTGTGCGCGACGCTCGACGGCATCGCCGTCGCCTGGCAGTGTCGAGGGAGACGGCATGGGAAATCCGGAACTCAACAACGCACCGTCATTTCGCCGGCGCGTGCGGCAAGGGCACGTCCGGCGCGGCGTCCAGCCGGATCAGCACGCTGCCGTTGGGATTGTGGCTGCGCAGGACAAGGTGACCGGTGTCCATGGTGACGATATCGGTGGGATAGGCGATGCCTTCCTCGACCATCGTCAGCTGGCCGTCGACCTGGCGCCAGCTGCCCGTCATGGGCGTACCGCCCGGTGCATCGATGACGAGCGTGCCGTCGCCAAGGAATGAGTAGGTGGTCCCCGGCTGCAACGTGGTCGACGCACCGACACGCCAGACCTTGTCGACGAATGCAGGCGTCGCCGTGTCCATGCCTGGCGCGCGTGTGCCAGACGCAGTCGCTTCCTGCGACGGCGTCGCCGGTAACGCGGCCGTGGGCGGCGCGGCTGGGCGCTCGACCGGGGGCGCGGGCGGCGGGCTGGCGCTGCAAGCCGGCAACAGCGCGAAGGCGGAAAGGATCCAGTTGCGCATGCGCGTCGCTCCGATCGGACAACGCACTATAAACGGCTTGCCTGCGATGGCCCGTGCACGCTCGCGCGATACGGAGGGCGTCGCCCAGGCTGCCAGCGGAATGTCCACGGCGTGCGCCTGCAGCCATGGCGCGAATGCCTGCAGTCGCGGCTTGAGCCTGCGTGTCCGCGTGGCGTGTCGCGCGCCGCGCCGAACTCGCGCGCGAAAGCGTGCTTGTACTGGAATCTCAGGCCGCGGGTTGCCCGGCGATCGGTGCGAGTGCCTGCATGCGCCAGGCCAGGCCAGCGCCATTGACGACGTAGTACGCGACCAGCGCAGCCAGGATGCCGAGCGTCAGTGGGCTCATGTTCTGCGCGACCTGCGCACC
>JBBRHT010000177.1:0-4646 GCA_038222295.1 Lysobacterales bacterium | reverse complement strand
CCGAACAGGCTGAGCACCGCGGCCTGGTTGGGCTGCACGGTGTACAGGCCGATCAGGCTGAGGAAGGCGCCAGCCCCGAGGAGGATCCCGGCGAGGATCCGCAGCCACGCGTCGCTTCCATCCATTGCCGGATTCAGGTTGACCCCCGAAATCAGCAACCAGGCGGCAAAGGTGGCGACGACGAGCACGCCCAGCAGGAACGGGAGGCCGGGGGCCGAGCGAACGGGATTCTCTTTCATGGCGCGCCTATGCAGGGATGACGGCACAATTGCCGCCCGGATGTGATATCAAAAAGATATCAGATCAACAAGCGCGTTCCGACGAGCGGCACCGTCGGGACAGTCTCAGGGATTCAGGTACAGCAGCGGAGCCGGGCTGTGTTCACCCGTGGCGTACAGGCCTCGCCCGTCCGTCGACCAGGCCAGCGCCTCGGCCTGCGGCAGCCAGGGCAGGTGGTGGACCTGTGGCGCGATGGCGAGCGCCTGTGGCCAGCTGTCGCGCCGCGGTCGGGCATACAGCAGGACGTCGGAATAGGTCAGCACCGCGATCGTCCGGCCGTCGGGTGATATGTCCGCCGCGGTGACCTGGTTGCGGACGCGTGCCATGTGCGGATTCTCGCGCAGGGATTCCGGGTCGGGTTCGGGGACTCCCGCCAGGACGCCGGCGGGTCTGGCGACCTGGAGGCTGCTGGATGCCGGTCGCAAGGGCAGGACGAACAGCTCGGGCGGGTGGCGTCGCTTGGACACCAGCAGGATCTGGCCGTGCGCGACGTCGACCGCGACCGCCTCGCAGTCGCGCGGGCCGTCCGTCCAACGGAACGCGATCGACCAGGCCGGGCGCGCATGGCCGTCCGCCAGCATGCGCGGTTCCTCGACGATGTGCAGCTGCAAGGTCTTGCGCAATCCGCCGTTGTCGCCGGTGTCGGCGATCAGCAGGTAATGCCTGCCCTGCATGTCGAAAGCGGCGAGGTCTTCCCAGTCGGTATTGAGGACGTTGTCGATGCGCAACGTCGCCTGCAGGCTGCCGCGATTGCCGATGGCATACAGCGCGGCGGCATTGCCGCCGTCGTTGAGCGTCCACAGCGTCCCGGCATGCGCGCGCGACGCCGCCATCCCGCTGACCTCGTCCAGTTGCGGCGCCAGGATCAGGCCCGACAACTGCGCGAATGGCGGCGCCTGCCCGCATCCGGCGACGGCCAGCAACCCGCCCAGCAGCGGCGACAGGAGCGACAGGGGGACGCGACGGGCCATTGCCACGAGCATGGCACGGCGGCGGCGACCGACGAAAGCGCGCGGCGCCGGTAAACTGGCGACCGGTCCACTGAAGTATCCGCATGGTCACCATCGGCACCCCCCTCTCTCCCGGGGCAACGCGCGTCCTGTTGCTCGGTTCCGGCGAGCTGGGCAAGGAAGTCGCGATCGAGCTGCAGCGCCTGGGCGTGGAAGTCATCGCGGCCGACCGTTATGCCAACGCCCCGGCCATGCAGGTGGCGCACCGCAGCCATGTGCTCGACATGCTCGATGGCAACGCGATCCGCGCCCTGGTGGCGCTGGAGCAGCCGCACGTGATCGTGCCGGAGATCGAGGCGATCCATACGCAGACACTGGTTGCGCTGGAGCGCGAGTTCGAAGCCTCCGGCAGCCACACGCGCATCATCCCGACCGCGCGCGCGGCGTGGCTGACGATGGACCGCGAAGGCATCCGCAAGCTGGCCGCCGAAACGCTGGGACTACCCGTGTCGCCCTACCGATTCGTCGACAGCATCGACGACTACCGTCGGACCGTCGGCGAGATCGGCGTGCCGTGCGTGGTCAAGCCGGTGATGTCATCGTCCGGCCACGGCCAGAGCCTCGTGCGTGGCGAAGGCGACATCGATGCCGCATGGGAGTACGCGCAGACCGGCGGTCGTGCCGGCGCCGGCCGCGTGATCGTCGAGGGCTTCGTCGACTTCGACTACGAGATCACCCTGCTCACGGTGCGCCACACCGGTGGCACGCTGTTCTGCGATCCCATCGGGCACCTGCAGCGCGACGGCGACTATCGCGAGAGCTGGCAGCCGCAACCGATGTCCACCCGCGCGCTCGCGCTGGCACAGGGCATCGCCCGCCAGGTCACCGACGCGCTCGGCGGCTGGGGCGTGTTCGGCGTTGAACTGTTCATCAAGGGCGACGACGTCTGGTTTTCGGAGGTGTCGCCGCGGCCGCACGATACCGGCCTGGTGACGTTGATGTCGCAGGACCTGAGCGAATTCGCCCTGCATGCGCGCGCGATCCTCGGCCTGCCGATTCCCGGCGTGCGCCAGTTGGGGCCGTCGGCATCCTGCGCGCTGCTTGCCGAAGGCCACGGCGTGCCGGTGTTCGGCAACGTCCAGGCGGCGTTGCAGCAGCCCGATACGGCGCTGCGCCTGTTTGGCAAGCCGCGCGTGGCTGGCCATCGCCGCGTCGGCGTGACCTTGGCGCGAGCCGATGACATCGAGGCGTCGCGTCGCGTCGCGCGCGAATCCGCCGCGGCGCTCACGATCGAACTGCGCGAAGCCTGAGACAGCGCATCCGCGGCGACGCCACGAACATCGAGGAATCACAGGCAATGAATGAAGCCAACGGCTACGCCGTGTTTTTCTTCCCCCAGGCCCTCGAGGCGTTGGGCGAGGCGATCAAGCCTTATCTGCAGGAAGGTGCGGTTGGCACGCACGTGCTGTGCAACGCGGTCGACACGTCGGGATCGCTGATCGAGATGACGATGCGCGGCAACACCAGCGAGGGCAAGCTGGTGGCACTCGAACTGATGGTGCCGGTCTCGATGGTGCGGATGATCGTCTCGACCCAGAGCGATGGACTGTTCGGATTCGGCCCACGCCTGGCGGTCGATCCGCTGGCGGTGTTGCCGGCGGTCGGCGCGACAACCGCGGCCGTGGAAGCGCCTTCGACAGTGACTCCACCCGCAGGCGCGAACGGTCAATCCGGCCGGCCGCCGATGGCGTCTATGCCAGCCGCTTCGACAGGCGACGGGGACGACTCCCCGGAAGGCTGATGTCTCCCGGCGCCGGCATCAACCGGCCGTCGGCATCGAACTGCAGCGGCCGCCACGCGTGGCCGTCGTAGCCTTCCAGCGCCGAATAACGCCGTTTGTAGTCCATCTTGCGGTGACCTGCGATCCAGTAGCCTAGGTACAGGTGATCGCGGCCGTCGCGCCTGGCCCATTCGATCTGCTGCAGGATCGCCAGCGTCCCCAGGCTCCGCGCCGCGTGTGCCGGGTCGTAGAAGGTGTAGACGGCCGACAGGGCTCCGTCCACGAGGTCTGTGACGGCGACCGCGAGCAACTGGTGCGACGCGATCTCGCGCAGTTCCAGGAAACGACTCTCCGACCAGTCGCCGATCAGGAACTGTTCGAACTCGGCGGCGCCATGCCCGTCCATGCCGCCATCGCGATGGCGCGTGCCCAGATAGCGCTGGTAGAGGGCGAAGTGTTCCTCGGTCCGCTGCGCAGGCAATACCCGCGCCTCCACGTCGACGTTGCGCGACAGGCAGCGGCGCTGGCTGCGATCCGGCACGAACCGCGATACGGCGATGCGCACGGCCATGCAGGCGTGGCAGTGCTGGCATTGCGGGCGATAGACCAGGTCGCCGGAGCGGCGGAATCCCCATTCCAGCGCCAGCGGATACAGCCGCGGCAAGCGGGGATCCCTGGGGTCGATGACCAGATCGCGGGCGCGGCGTTCGGGCCAGTAGCCGCAGGGATGTTCCGCGGTCTGGAACAGTCGCAGGTCGTCGGCGTCGGATTGACGCCCGGCCTGCCCGTCGTCGTCCTTCAGCGGATCGGTGCCCATGGCCGCAGCATAGCGCCCGTCGTTGCGCGCGGCGTGTGCACGGCGGCAGGCAAATCCGATGTCACTGGCACGACGTCACGGACCCCGATGTCACGCGCCCGACGTCACGAGCTCGACGTCACTGGTAGGGTTCGACCACCCGCCAGCCCGAGCCCTCTGGACGCACGTCGTAATGGTGGGTGGCGATCACCGCGGCACCGCGGCGGCGGGACAACGCGATCGTCCCGGTCGCGCCCGACGTCCGGTAAGCCGTGATGGCCAGGGCCAGTTGCTGCGGGCTGGACGGGCAGCGCGAGGCCGGCAACACCACGCCTGCGGGAGCGGCGAGGGCAGCCAGCAAGGACGGCGATGGATCATGGCCGTCGACCGACAGGCAGATCGTCCGCCCGGCATGGGTGGGCAGCTCGCCCGCCAGCACGGCGACCGCCAGCGCATCGGGTGTCGCCGAGTCTCCCGCCGGCAATGGCGTCGTGGTCACCGCGGGCGGCGTGCGCATGGACACGAAGGCCAGCACGATGACGATGGCGATGACGAACAGCAGCCCGACCTTCAGCCGGAAGGCGCGTTTCCTGCCGGGCTCGATGATCGCCTCCGGCGTTTCGGTGCGGAACACCGGCAGCGTGTAGCCGGTTTCGCCGCGCGTGCTGTCGCGCAGGCCCGCCGCGCGCCGGATCTCGCGCGCGGCCGGCTGGTCCTCGGACTTGACCACCCACACGGCGGGGATCGGATCGACGCGGACGTGGTCGCGATAGCTGAAGTCCCCGCGCAGGCCACCCTTGTAGGAACGCCCGTGGGTGATCCGCGCATCGATCCCGGCATC
>JBBRHT010000176.1:0-4691 GCA_038222295.1 Lysobacterales bacterium | reverse complement strand
TATCACTCCAATGCGCTGGAGGTGCTGGCCGGATTGCTGGCCGATGGACTACGTTCGCCGGCCCCCGGCCAGCCGCTGCTGGCGCCGGACGTGGTGCTGATCCCGCAGGTCGCCATGCGCCGCTGGCTGCAGGCCACGCTGGCGCAGGCGCATGGGATCGCCGCCAACATCGCCTTCCTGACCCCCGGCGAATTCGTCCAGCGCGCGCTCGATGCCAACGTACCGGGTGCGGGCGACGACCTGGATGCCGCGTCGCTGCGTTGGCGCCTGTATGCCGCGTTGCGCGATCCGGCCGCGATGCGCGAGCCCGCGCTGCAACCGCTGCGCGCCTATTTCGAAGGCGACGACGCGCTGAAGCCGTGGTCGTTGGCCGGCGAGCTGGCGTCCGTGTTCGAGAAATACCAGGCCTGGCGCCGCGACTGGCTGCTTGGCTGGGAGGCCGGCGACAGCCCGCGCGATCCGCAGGCGGCGCTGTGGCGACGGGTCGCCGGCGGCACCGCGCACCGCGCGCGCCGCATCGACGATTACCTGCGCGGCTTCGCCGAGCGCGACGCGCCACTGCCGCAAGGCCTGCCGTCGCGCCTGTTTGCATTCGCGACGCTGAACGTATCGCCGGACGTGCTGCGCGTGATCGCCACCCAGGCCCGCGTCGGCACACTGCATTTCTACCTGCCGACACCGGCGCGCAGCTATTGGGGCGACCTGGTGACATTGCGCGAACGCCTGCGCGATGACGCCGGCACCGCGTTCGACCGCGACGGCATACTGGATGACGGCCTGGCCGAAAACCCGCTGCTGCAGGCCTGGGGCGCATCCGGCCGCGACTTCATGGCGGTGCTCGGCGGCTACGAGGTCGTGCATCCGTCCGGTGAGATTCCCGCCTACGCCGATCCCGAACAGCGTGCCGACGACGAGCCCGCGCGCGACACGCTGCTGCAACGCCTGCAGCGCGACCTGCTGCATCGTCGACCGCCGCCGTCGGTGCCGTGGCGCGCGAAGGTCGATCGCTTCGATCCCAGCCTGCAGGTCCACGCCTGCCACACCCGCCTGCGCGAAGTGCAGGTGCTGCATGACCAGCTGCGCGGACTGCTCGAGGACAAACGGTTCGATCCGGCGCTGCAGCCGCGAGACATCGCGGTGCTCGCGCCCGACATCGATCCCTATGCGCCGTACATCGAAGCGGTGTTCGGCGGCGTTGCCGGCACCGCGGGTTTCATCCCGTATGCGCTCGCCGACACCAGTCCGCTGGGCGCCGAGCCGCTGGCGGAGGTATTCCTGCGTCTGCTCGCGCTGCCGATCTCGCGCTTCGGGCTGGATGAAATCCTCGACCTGATGGCGACGCCGGCGATCGCGGCGGCCGCGGGACTCGATCCGCCGGCATTCGAACGCCTGCGCGACTGGCTGCATGCCGCCGGCGCGCGCTGGGGCATCGATGCGGCCCATCGCGAATCCCACCAGGCGCCGCGCGACGACGCGTACACCTGGACTTTCGCCCTCGACCGGCTGTTGCTGGGCCACGCCAGTGGCGAGGATGGCGGCGGTGCGGATGGCTGCATCGCCGGGGTCGCGCCATGGCCGGACCTCGAAGGCACTGCACTGGATGCACTGGACGCGCTGATCCGCCTGTTGCGCGTGCTCGCCCGCCAGCAGCGCGTGCTGGGTGAAGCGATGCCGCCGGCGCAATGGCGCGAGCGGCTGCTCGGCCTGCTCGACGCGCTGTTGCCACAGACGCCGGTGGCGCCGGCCGACCAGCGCACGCTCGAACGCCTGCGCACGCTGGTCGACCAGTTCGCCGCGGATGCGCGCCGCGCCGGCTTCGACGCGCCGGTGCCGGCGGAGGTGCTGCGCGCGCACGTCGCGGCGAGCCTTGGCGAAGCCGACACCCGCGCGCCGCTGCTCACCGGCGGCGTCAGCTTCGGGCGGATGGTGCCGATGCGGCTGCTGCCGTTCCGCGCGATCTGCGTGCTCGGCATGAACGATGGCGACTATCCACGCCGCGATCCCGCCGCCGGCCTCAACGCGCTCACCGCCGAGCTCACCACCAGCAGGCGGCGCGCCGGCGACCGCTCGCTGCGCGACGATGATCGCTTCCTGTTCCTGCAGCTGTTCGCCGCGGCTGCCGAGGTGTTCTATCTCAGCTACCTCGGCGCCGATCCGCGCGACGGCAGCAGGCGCGAACCGTCGTTGCTGGTCTCCGAACTGCTCGACGTCGCCGCCGCTTACCACGCCGACGCCGACGCGGCGCGCAGGCAACTGGTCGTCATGCATCCGTTGCAGCCGTTCGCGCCGGCCGCCTTCGGTGCCGGCGACGACACCGGCGACGAGCCGCGACGCTTCAGCTATCGCGCGCAGTGGCACCCCGCCGCGGCCGCGGTGCAGGGCGCGCGGGTCGAGCTCGGTCCGTGGTCACGGACGCCATTGCCGGCCGCCGCGCCAGTCGATGCGCTGTCGCTGGACGACCTGTCGAAGTTCCTGCGCGATCCGCCGGCGGCATTCCTGCGCCAGCGGCTGGCGCTGCGGCTGCCGCAGGCCGGGGATGCGATCGATGCCTGCGAACCGCTGGCGCTGCCATCGCGCGGGCTGCAGTTGCAGCAGTTGCAGCAGACGGTGTTCGACGCCTGCGTGCGTGGCGACGTGGGGTCATTGCATGCACGGCTGCGGGCGCAGGCCTTGCTGCCGTCCGGTCCGTCCGGCGAGCACGCACTGGCGACGTTGCGCGCGCAGCTGCAGCCATACGTGGAGGCATTCACGCATTGGCGCGGCGAGGCCGGTGAAGCCGGTTCGCGCACGTTCGAACTCGACCTCGACGGCGTGAGCCTGCACGGCCGCATCGGCGAGCTGTATCGCAATGGCCTCGCACGCTTCCGCTTCGACCCCTTGCACGGCCCGTCGCAGATCAGCCATGGCCTGGACTGGCTGGTGCTGTGCGCGCTCGGCGAAGGTACGGCGCTGGCGCAATTCGTCGAGACGACGCAGCCGCTGCCGCTGCGACGCGGCCCGATCGCCGCCGACGCCGCAAGGGCGGCCTTGCGCACGCTGGTGGCGCTGCGCCAGCAAGGCCTGCGCGAGCCCTTGCCCTTCGGCGCGCGCGCTGGCTGGGCCTGGTTCGCCGCCGCGGATGACAACGATGCCAGTGACGAGAAGGGCTGGGCTGCCGCGGGCAAGCAGTGGCGCAGCGACCACGGCTGGAGCGAAGGCGCGACCGCGAGCGCGCAACTGGCGCTGCGGGGGCGCGATCCGTTCGTCGATCCCGTGCTCGGCGAGCGCTTCCGTGCGATCGCGCGCACGCTGTTCGATGCCGTCGTGCACGGCCGCGACACACCCTGCGTGCTCGACCAGGCCGCGTCCGAAACGGCGGAGCGGATGGCATGAACCTCCAAGCCCGCCTGCCCCTGCGCGATCCCTACCTGGACATCCCGCTGCAAGGCCTGCAGCTGATCGAGGCCAGCGCAGGCACCGGCAAGACCTTCACCGTGGCGACGCTGGTGACGCGGCTGGTGATCGAGCGCGAGCTGCGCGTCGGCCAGATCCTCGCAGTGACCTTTACCGACGCGGCCACCCAGGAGTTGCGCGAACGATTGCGCCTGCGCCTGGCGCTGGCGGCGCGGCTGGCCGCCGCACTGATCGAGGATCCCGCGGCGCATGTCGACAGTCGTGACGCCGAAATCGTCCTGACCCGCGACCTGCTCCAGCGCCAGTTGCGGCAGGAGGGTGGCGCCAGCCTGCGTGCGCGCCTGCAGCAGGCCGAGCGCGAGATCGACCTCGCCGCGGTGTTCACCATCCACGGCTTCTGCGCACGCGCTCTGGCCGAGCATGCGCTGGACACCGGCCAGGCGTTCGACCGGCCGCAGATGATCGGCAGCGACCGCGCGTTGCACGACGAACTCGCCGCGGACCTCTGGCGCTGGTTCGGCGCCGATGCGCTGGATGCCCAACTGCTGCGGTCGCTGTGGAGCGGGCCGAAGGCACTGGCCAAGGATCTCGACGCGCTGTTGCGCGCGCAGCGCTTGTTGCCCGAGCCTTCCGGCGCCGCGCCGGATCCGTTGCCCGAGCTGCAACACGCTGCCGATGCCCTGCGTGCGGCGTTTGCCGAACATGGCGATGACCTGCATGCGCAACTGCTGGCGGCGATCGCGGGCAAGGTGATCCACGGCGGCACCTACAAGGCGACGCTGCCCGACGAATTGCGGCGCGCGCTCCAACGGTGGTGCATGCACGGCGATGCCAGCCACGAGATCGACCCGCGCATCGATCGGCTGACGCCCGCCAAGCTGCTCGGCAAGACCAACAAGGGCAAGCACCACGCCACCCCGGCATCGCCATTGTGCGAGGCCGTGGCGGCTTATCTGGATGCTGCCGCGCGGCGCCACGAATGGCTGGCGGCGCAGACCGTCGGCCTTCTGCATCGGGTCCGCGCCGATGCGCTGCAGCGACTGGTCCGGCTCAAGCGCACGCGCCGACTGGAAAGCTACGACGACCTGATCGACGGCGTCGCGACCGCGCTCGATAGCGCACAGGGCGCCGCGTTCGCAAGCATGCTGCGCAAACAATATGCGGTCGCGCTGGTCGATGAATTCCAGGACACCGACGCGCGCCAGTGGTCGATTTTCCGCCGCGTGTTCGCGCCGGACGGGTACGACGCGCCTGCCTCTGCCGGTCTGTTCCTGATCGGCGATCCCAAGCAGGCGATC
>JBBRHT010000175.1:0-4702 GCA_038222295.1 Lysobacterales bacterium | reverse complement strand
CAGCAGCAAAGCTTCGTGGGACGTGTAGAAATCGACGCGGTTGAGGTTGTGCACCTGCGAGCCGGACAACGTCTCCATGAAGCGTACGGCGTCGCCGATGCCGGCAACCATGTGCTGGTACTCGTCGGCAAGCGGGGAATGCCCGACCCAGCCCAGATCCCAGTATTCGGGATGATGGAGATCGGCGAATCCGCCGTCGATCAACGCGCGGACGAAATTCATCGTCATCGCCGATCGCGCATGCGCCTTGATCATGCGACGCGGGTCGGGCGTGCGGGCCTGGGCGGTGAATTGCGCCGCGTTGACGATGTCGCCGCGGTACACCGGCAAGGTGACGCCATCGATCGTTTCGCTGTCCACCGAACGTGGCTTGGCGTACTGCCCGGCGAATCGACCGACGCGCACGACCGGTAGCCGCAGGCCGTGCACGAGCACCAGGCTCATCTGCAGCAGGACCTTCAACCGGTTGGAGATCACGGCCGAGCTGCACTCACGGAAACTCTCGGCGCAATCGCCGCCCTGCAGGAGGAAGCGCCGGCCTTCCTGCGCTTCGGCCAACTGCTGCTTGAGCGCCAGGATCTCCCACGACGTCACCAGCGGCGGCAGGCCCCGCAATTCGGCTTGGACCTCGGCGAGCGCGTCGGCATCCGGATAGACCGGCAACTGCATGGCTGGTCGCGCGCGCCAGCTTTCCGGTGACCAGTCATCGGGAAGGTGTACGGCCTGCAGGTTGCGTTCGCTGTTCGTCATGGTCTTGTTCTGGTTGCGCGGTCATCGTGCCAGATCATGGCTGCACCGCAACTGGCTCTCAGCGACGGCGCAATGCCACGATCAGTGCCCACGCGGCCAGCAGCATGAACCACAGCAGGCTCCACTCCGCCATCGACGCGCCCAAGAGCGTCCAGTCGACCTTGGCGCACTCCCCCGAACCGGTCAGTACCTTGCGGACGACGCTCGCCAGGGGCATCGCCTCGATCAGGTAATTGAGCCCGGGCCCGCACATCGGCACCTGGTCAGGGGGAAGGTGCTGCAACCAGACCTGGCGCCCCGCGATGCCCGCGCCGATGGCAGCGACAACAAAAGCCAGCAAGCCATAAGCGCGTTGCCCACCTGTCCCCTTGGGCGCGTGCAACCCACCGAGCAGGAACACCAGCGCAACGGCGACGAAAGCAATGCGCTGGAAGATGCACAAGGGGCAAGGAATCAACCCCCCGTGGAACTGGGCATAGAACGCAAAGCCCAGCAACCCCAGGCACACGGCAAGGCCGAGCAGGCATTGCGATCGAAAGTTCCAGTGCATCGGGTTCACGGAGCGCTGTCCTTAAAGGCAACCCAATCATTATTGCCGGGCAGGCATGCAAAACAAAAACCCCGGCACAAGGCCGGGGTTCCGTTGAAGCTTGGACGCAGGCGCTCAGCCAGCGTCGACCGCTGCCGCGTCCACGGGACGATCAACCAGCTCCACGTACGCCATCGGTGCGTTGTCGCCCGCACGGAAACCGCACTTGAGGATGCGAAGGTAACCACCCGGGCGGGTCTGGTAGCGCGGGCCGAGCTCGACGAACAGCTTGCCGACCGCCTGCTTGTCGCGAAGCCGCGCGAACGCAAGCCGGCGATTGGCAACACCGTCGGCCTTGCTCATCGTGATAAGCGGCTCGGCGACGCGGCGCAATTCCTTGGCCTTCGGCAGCGTGGTGCGGATCAGTTCGTGTTTGATCAACGACGCGGCCATGTTCTCGAACATCGCCTGGCGATGCGCGCTGGTGCGGCTGAACTTGCGTCCGGATTTCTGGTGGCGCATGGCAGTGATTCCTATTTGATACGTCTATAGCAGTTGTGTTGCATTCCCTGCCCGGCGCAGCGCGCCGGGCGTTCGCCCAAGCGCGGCAGTGCCGCGCAAGCGGCTTGGGCCTACCCCATCATGCCGTGCGAGGCAACGCCCGCTGGCGGCCAGTTTTCAAGCTTCATGCCGAGCGACAGGCCGCGCTGTGCCAGCACTTCCTTGATCTCGGTGAGCGACTTCTTGCCGAGGTTCGGCGTCTTCAACAGCTCGACTTCGGTCTTCTGGATCAGGTCGCCGATGTAGTAGATGCTCTCGGCCTTCAGGCAGTTGGCCGAACGCACCGTCAGCTCGAGATCGTCGATCGGGCGCAACAGCACCGGATCCACCCCAGTTGCGACGGTCTTGGCAGCGCCGCGATCACGATGGGTGAAGTCGCCGAACACCGACAGCTGGTCGCTGAGGATGTCGGCCGCCGTGCGGACGGCTTCCTCGGCGTCGATCGTGCCGTTGGTCTCGATGTCCAGCACCAGCTTGTCGAGGTCGGTACGCTGCTCGACGCGGGCCGACTCCACCGCGTACGCAACGCGGCGCACGGGCGAGAACGACGCGTCCAGCATCAGGCGGCCGATGGTGCGGGTCTCTTCATCCGGACGACGACGGGCGGCAGCCGGCTGGTAGCCGAAACCACGCTCGATCTTCAGGCGCATGTTCAGCGCCGTATCCTTGGTGAGATGGGCGATGACGTGCTCGGGATTCAGGATCTCGACGTTGTGGTCGGTCTTGATGTCGCCTGCCGTGACCACGCCGGGTCCCTGACGCGACAGGGTCAGGGTCGAGCTCTCACCCGTGCCCATGCGGATCGCGATGTCCTTGAGGTTGAGCAGCACCTCGAGCACGTCTTCCTGCAGGCCTTCGACCGTGGTGTATTCATGCAGCACGCCGTCGATCTCGACCTCGGTGATCGCGAAGCCGGGGATGGACGACAGCAGGACGCGGCGCAGCGCGTTGCCGAGCGTGTGGCCGTAGCCTCGCTCCAGCGGCTCGATCACGACCTTCGCGCGATTGTCGGCAAGGCGTTCGATCTGGGGTCCGCGCGGACGCAGCACCTGGTTGGCGGTAACCGTCATGTTCTGGTGTCTCCTGCGACCGGACGGGCATGGACCCGTCCGCTCTTGATTGAATTACTTCGAGTACAGCTCGACGATCAGCGCTTCATTGATGTCGGCAGGCAGGTCGGCGCGGTCCGGGACCGCCTTGAACACGCCAGCGAACTGCTTCGCATCGACATCCACCCACGACGGCGACAAGTCCATCTGCGCAGACACGGTCAGCGACTCCTGCACGCGCAACTGTTTCTGCGCGCGCTCGGACAATGCGATCGCATCGCCAGCCTTGACCTGGAACGACGGCAGGTTGACGGGCTTGCCGTTGACCGTCACGCCACGGTGCGAAACCAGCTGGCGCGCGGCCGGGCGGGTGATCGCGAATCCCATGCGATAGATCACGTTGTCCAGGCGGGTCTCGAGCAGCTGCAACAGGTTTTCACCGGTGTTGCCCTTCTTCGTCGACGCCTTCTTGTAATAGTTGCGGAACTGGCGCTCCAGCAGGCCGTAGATGCGCTTGACCTTCTGCTTCTCGCGCAGCTGGGTGGCGTAGTCGGACAGCTTGCCCTTGCGGGTCATGGTGGCGCCATGCTGGCCGGGCTTCTGCTCCAGCTTGCACTTTGAATCGAGCGCGCGTGCCGGCGATTTCAGGCCGAGGTCGGCGCCTTCGCGGCGGGCGAGCTTGCAGGTGGGACCGATATAACGAGCCATCTTTGTTCAGCTCCTCAGACGCGACGCTTTTTGGGCGGACGGCAGCCGTTGTGGGGAATCGGCGTCACGTCGATGATGTTGGTGATCTTGTAGCCGACATTGTTCAACGACCGCACGGCGGACTCGCGACCTGGGCCGGGGCCCTTGATGCGCACTTCCAGCGACTTGACGCCGTAATCCAGCGCAGCCTTGCCGGCCTTTTCCGCAGCGACCTGCGCAGCGAAGGGGGTCGACTTGCGCGAACCGCGGAATCCCGCGCCGCCGGAGGTTGCCCATGACAGCGCGTTACCCTGGCGATCGGTGATCGTGATGATGGTGTTGTTGAACGAAGCATGGACGTGGGCGATGCCGTCGGTGACGACACGCTTGATCTTCTTCTTGACTTTCGCAGCAGCGGGCTTGGCCATTGTGGCTCCTTATTTCTTGATGGCCTTGCGCGGACCCTTGCGGGTGCGTGCATTGGTCCGGGTGCGCTGGCCACGCAGCGGCAAGCCGCGACGGTGGCGCAGCCCGCGATAGCACGCGAGGTCCATCAGGCGCTTGATCGCGACGCCGACCTCACGACGCAGGTCGCCCTCGACTGCGAACTTGCCGATTTCGGCGCGCAAGCGCTCGACTTCAGGCTCGGACAGGTCGCGGATCTTGGTCGCGGGCGTCACGCCAGCGGCCTCGCATACCTGCTTGGAACGGGTCCGGCCAATGCCGAAGATGCTTTGCAATCCCACCCAGACGTGTTTCTGGGCAGGCAGGTTGACGCCGGCAATACGCGCCATAACGCGATTCTCCAACTGATTAGGCGGCCTGGCTGGTGAGCCGGGCGAAGTGAACTCAGAATTTTAACAGGGTCTCGTGTGACTAGGAAGCCCCGGAAGCCGAAATTTCCGGAACCCGGCAGGGGGAGTGTGCCCCTGCTCCGGCGTTGGGTCGGGATGGCGGGGCGCCCGGTGAACCGGTTGCCCCACCCCGCGCGCTACTCTTGTGCGCGGAATGGTCCTGACCCACCTGCGCTCGAGACCGCCGCGCAGGTCGCCCATCGATGATTGCCCTACCCGCGCGCCAGACCGCCGCGCGAGCCGCCTTTCAGGTTGGCTTTCTTCAACAAACT
>JBBRHT010000174.1:0-4734 GCA_038222295.1 Lysobacterales bacterium | reverse complement strand
ATGGCCGAAGACCGCGAACTGTTCCGCGTGGCGATGGCCGAGATCGGCCTGGAATGTCCCAAGGCGGAAGTCGCCCGATCGCTGGAGCAGGCGATCGAGATCCAGGCGACCGTCGGCTATCCGACGATCATCCGCCCCAGCTTCACGCTCGGCGGCAGCGGCGGTGGCATCGCCTACAACCGCGAGGAACTCATCGACATCGTCAGCCGCGGGCTGGATCTGTCGCCGACCAGCGAAGTGCTGGTCGAGGAATCGGTCCTGGGCTGGAAGGAATTCGAGATGGAAGTGGTCCGCGATACCGCGGACAACTGCATCATCGTCTGCTCGATCGAAAACCTCGACCCGATGGGCGTGCACACCGGCGACTCGATCACGGTCGCGCCGGCGCAGACGCTCACCGACAAGGAATACCAACGCCTGCGCGACGCATCCATCGCCGTGCTGCGCAAGATCGGCGTGGATACCGGCGGCAGCAACGTGCAGTTCGGCATCAATGCGCAGACCGGCCGGGTGGTCGTCATCGAGATGAATCCACGCGTTTCGCGATCGTCGGCCCTGGCGTCGAAGGCAACCGGATTCCCGATCGCCAAGGTCGCCGCCAAGCTGGCGGTCGGCTACACGCTTGACGAGCTCAAGAACGAAATCACCGGCGGCCTGACGCCGGCGTCCTTCGAGCCGAGCATCGATTACGTCGTCACCAAGATCCCTCGCTTCGCCTTTGAGAAATTCCCGGCCGCCGATGCACGCCTGACCACTCAGATGAAGTCGGTGGGCGAGGTGATGGCCATCGGCCGCACCTTCCAGGAATCCTTGCAGAAGGCGCTGCGCGGCCTGGAGACCGGCAAGGTCGGCCTGGACCCAACCGGCCTGGATCTGGCGGACGAGGCGGACCTGGCCACGCTGCGCCGCGAGGTCAAGGAAGCCGGTCCCGAGCGCGTGTTCTACCTCGGCGACGCGTTCCGGGCAGGCATGAGCGTCGAGGCCGTGCATGCGCTGTCGTTCGTCGACCCGTGGTTCCTGGACCAGATCGAGGAACTGGTCGCCATCGAAGGCGATGTCGTTGCCGGTGGCCTGGATGCGCTCGACGCGCGCCGGCTGCGCCAGCTCAAGCGCAAGGGATTCTCCGACGCCCGCCTGGCACAGCTCACCGGCACCAGCGAGTCGGCGCTGCGCGCGCTGCGCAAGGCCTTCGGCGTGCGGCCGGTGTACAAGCGCGTGGACTCCTGCGCCGCGGAGTTCGCGACCACGACCGCTTACCTGTATTCGACCTACGAAGACGAGTGCGAGGCCAATCCGACCGACCGCCGGAAGATCATGGTGCTGGGCGGCGGACCCAACCGGATCGGGCAGGGCATCGAGTTCGATTACTGCTGCGTGCATGCCGCGCTCGCGCTGCGCGAGGATGGTTACGAAACCATCATGATCAACTGCAACCCGGAAACCGTGTCGACCGATTACGACACCTCCGACCGGCTGTATTTCGAGTCGCTGACGCTCGAGGACGTGCTGGAGATCGTGGAAGTCGAGCAGCCGGTTGGCGTGATCGTGCAAAACGGCGGGCAGACGCCACTCAAGCTGGCGCAGGCGCTCGAGGCCAATGGCGTGCCGATCATCGGCACGTCGCCGGAATCGATCGACCTGGCCGAGGATCGCGAGCGCTTCCAGCAACTCGTCACCAGGTTGGGCCTCGCACAGCCGTCCAACCGGACCGCGCGCAATCCAGATGAAGCGCTGACGCTCGCGCGCGAGATCGGTTATCCGCTGGTGGTGCGTCCCAGCTACGTGCTCGGCGGCCGCGCGATGGAAGTCGTGCATTCGGATGCCGACCTGTCCCGGTACATCCGCGACGCGGTCAAGGTCTCGAATGATTCGCCGGTCCTGCTGGACCGGTTCCTCGACAACGCCGTCGAGGTCGATATCGACGTGATCGCCGACAAGGACGGCAACGTGCTGATCGGCGGGGTGATGGAGCATATCGAGGAGGCGGGCGTGCATTCCGGCGATTCTTCCTGCTCGTTGCCGCCGTACTCGCTCTCGCCAGCGACACAGGCCGCGTTGCGTGAACAGGTCATCGCACTGGCCAAGGCGCTGAACGTCATCGGACTGATGAACACGCAATTCGCCGTGCAGACCGGTGCCGATGGTGAGGACAAGATCTTCCTGCTGGAAGTGAATCCGCGCGCCTCGCGCACGGTTCCCTTCGTGTCCAAGGCGACGGGGCGGCCGCTGGCCAAGATCGCCGCGCGCTGCATGGCTGGCATGACCCTGGCCGATCAGGGCGTCAGCGGTGAAATCGTGCCGGAATACTTCTCGGTGAAAGAAGCGATCTTTCCCTTTGCCAAGTTCCAGGGTGTCGACCCCATCCTTGGGCCGGAGATGCGATCGACGGGCGAGGTGATGGGTGTCGGTCGCAGCTTTGGCGCGGCGTTCGCCCGTGCCGAGGAAGCAGCAAGCATCAAGGCGCCAGCCACGGGAAAGGCCTTCATCTCGGTGCGCGATCCCGACAAGACGCGGGTGCTGCCGGTTGCGCACGACCTGGTGCGACGCGGCTACACGCTGGTCGCCACGCGCGGCACCGCGATCTTCCTGCGCGAGCAGGGGCTGGCCTGCGAGCTGATCAACAAAGTGATCGAGGGCCGCCCGCACATCGTCGACCTGATCAAGAACGGCGAGATCGCGTATATCGTCAACACGACCGAAGGTCGCCAGGCGATCTCCGATTCGTTCTCGATCCGGCGCGAAGCGCTGCAGCATCGCGTCACCTATTCAACGACCATCGCCGGCGCCAAGGCGCTGCTGCACTCGCTGGACTTCCGCGATAGCGGGCCGGTCTGGTCGCTGCAGGAGCTGCACGCAGAACTGGGTCCTGCCGGCCCCATGCGCAATCACACAAGGACATCACGATGAGAGCGCCGTTGACCGTCAAGGGGGCGCAGCGCCTGCGCGCGGAACTGGAAGAATTGAAGTCGGTGAAGCGGCCCGCGGTCATCGCGGCGATCGCCGAGGCTCGCGCCCATGGCGACCTCAAGGAGAACGCGGAATACCACGCTGCGCGCGACCAGCAGAGCTTCATCGAAGGACGCATCAAGCAGCTGGAAGCCGAACTGTCGAATGCGCAGGTGATCGACATCGCCACCCTGGACGTCGGCAAGAAGGTCGTCTTCGGGGCGACCGTGGACCTTGCCGACACGGACACGGACGAGGAAAAGACCTACCAGATCGTTGGCGACCTGGAAGCGGACATCAAGCACGGCCTGGTGGCGATCTCCTCGCCAGTCGCGCGCGCCCTGATCGGCAAGCACGAGGGCGACGTGATCGTCATCGACGCGCCTGCCGGACAGCGCGAGTACGAGATCGTCGGCGTCCGCTACGAAGCCTGACGGCGGTCCGGCATGCCAGCGGTGACCCTGCTGCTCCCGGCGCCCCGGCGCCTGGGCGGCGACTGGCCGCGGGCACTGGCCGGGTTCCTGGGTCGCGCCACGCGCTTGCCGTCCGGAGCGGCCGGCGAGCGCGCGCAACTGCTGCGACATTTCGATCTGCTGCCACGGGGTTGGCCCGCAGCTGCGCTGACACGACAGACGGATGTCGGCGACGCGGACGCAGCGGCCTGGGTGCGCGCGGATCCCGCGTGGGTGCGGCCGGAGATGACGGGTGCGCGGCTGTTCGCGTGCAGTGACGGTGTCGGGGTGACCCAGGCCGATGTCGATGCGTTCCTGCCCGAACTGCAGCCCTTGTTCGGTGACGCGGGTTTTGTACTCGATGCCCCGGTTCCCTCGCGCTGGTACCTGCAAGTGCTGCGGGAAGCGCCACTGCCGGAGTTCGTGGACCCATCCGATGCGCTTGGGGTCGACGTCTTCGATCTGCTGCCGGGCAAGTCGGAAGAGGCCTGCGCCGCGTCCCGACGCTGGCGCGTCTTGTTGAACGATGCGCAGATCGTTCTGCACAACCATCCGCGCAATGCACAACGCATTGCGTCGGGAATGCCGCCGATCAATTCGCTGTGGTTCTGGGGTGGCGGAACACTGCCTGGCCGGGTGTCGACGGCATATGCCGAGGTCCGGACCGACGATGCCACGCTGCGTTCCTTCGCGATGGTGGCGGGAGTGACATCGATGCAAGCGCTGCCGGGACAGTGGTCGCCGCCAACGCGTCCAACGCTGATCGACCTCAGATCGGCGCGCAGCATGGACGAATTGGCATCGGACTGGATGATCCCCGCCATCAAGGCCATGGGCGATGGCGAGGTCGATTCCATCGTGCTGGACCTCGAGGACGGCATGCGATTCCTGCTGATGCGCAGGCAGCGCTGGCGTTTCTGGCGCAGGCCCTTGCAGGGCGGTGGCATTGCAGCCAAGGCGCCGATGTCGGGATTGGATGGGCGGGAATGAACACTCCCATCATCCGTCGACGCGCGACAGCGGTAGCGGGGCAGTGGCCCGCGCATGTGCCACTGGTGTTGCGCCGCATCCATGAGTTGCGCGGAGCCTTGAGCCCGGAGCAGGCGCAGCCTGGACTTGCGCAACTGCTGGACCCGCGACTGCTCGGTGGACTGGATGCGGCGACCGCCCTGCTGGACGAAGCCATCCAGTTGGATCGTCACATCGTGGTTGTCGGCGACTTCGATTGCGATGGTGCAACCGCTTGCGCGGTCGGTGTGCGCGGCCTGCGCCTGCTCGGCGCGCGGCATGTTTCCTACGCAGTGCCCAATCGCGTCACGCATGGATACGGATTGTC
>JBBRHT010000173.1:0-4738 GCA_038222295.1 Lysobacterales bacterium | reverse complement strand
TCCGGCAAGGGCACGCAGGCAACGCGGCTGAAGGACCACCTGCAGGTGCCGCACATCTCCACCGGCGACCTGTTGCGGGCGGAAGTGGCGGCCGGCAGCAGGCTCGGCCTGGAGGCGAAGGAAATCATGGCCCGCGGCGACCTCGTCTCCGATGCGATCCTGCTCGGCATGATCGAAGACCGTCTCTCGCGCGGCGACACCGGCAATGGCTTCATCCTGGACGGCTATCCACGCAACCTGGCGCAGGCCAGCGCGCTGGACGCGTTGCTGGGGCGGATCGGACAACCGATCGACTGCGCCGTGCAGCTCGACGTCGACAACGAATTGCTGGTCGAACGCATCGCCGGCCGCGCCAAGGCCGAAGGCCGCGCCGACGACAATCCCGAATCCGTCCGCAAACGCCTGTCGATCTACAACGAACAGACCGCGCCCGTGGTCGGCTTCTACCGCCAGCACGGGATGCTGACCGTGGTGAATGGAGTCGGCACGCTGGACGCTGTGTTCACCCGCATCCTCGAAGCGATCGCGCCCGTGCGCGAGGTCGGCTGATCGCGCCAATGAAATTGCACATCCTCGGCATCGCCGGGACCTTCATGGGTGGCGTGGCCGCGTTGGCACGCGAACTGGGGCACGAAGTCGAAGGCAGCGACCAGGCTGTCTATCCGCCGATGTCGACGCAGCTCGAGCATCTGGGCATCGCGCTGCGACAGGGCTATTCGCCCGGCAACATCTCCGCCGATTGCGACGAGATCGTCGTCGGCAATGCACTGTCCCGCGGCAACGCCGCGGTGGAGCAGGTCCTCGACGACGGCCGCAGATACACCTCCGGCGCGCAATGGCTGGCCGAGAACGTGCTGCCCGGACGCGACACGCTTGCCGTCGCCGGTACCCACGGCAAGACCACGACAACGACCATCCTGACCTACCTGCTGCAGGCGGCCGGTCGCGAGCCGGGCTTCCTGATCGGCGGCGTCGCCGAGGATTTCGGTGGATCGGCGCGGATTGGCGCCGGGCGCGAATTCGTGGTCGAGGCCGATGAGTACGACACGGCGTTCTTCGACAAGCGCAGCAAGTTCGTCCACTACCGGCCGCTGGTGGCGATCCTCAACAACCTCGAGTACGACCACGCCGACATCTTTCCGGACGTGGCGGCGATCCAGCGCCAGTTCCACCACTTCGTGCGCACGGTGCCGCGACGCGGGCGGCTGATCGTCAACGGCGAGGACCAGCACCTGGCCGAGGTCCTGGCGATGGGGTGCTGGACGCCGGTCGAGCGGTTTGGACTCGATGGCGATGGCTACCAGTGGACCGCGCGCCTGATCCAGCCGGATGGCAGCGCATTCGTCGTCGTGCGCGACGGCGTCGACATCGGCGACGTCCGCTGGCCGCTGCTCGGTCGCCACAACGTCATGAACGCGCTGGCATCGCTGGCTGCCGCCGCGGCGGTGGGCGTGGATATCGCCGCCGTGTTGCCGGCGCTGTCGGCCTTCCACAGCGTGAAGCGCCGTATGGAAGTGATCGGCGACGCAGCCGGCATCACCGTGTACGACGACTTCGCCCACCATCCGACGGCGATCGCGACCACGCTGGCGGGTCTGCGGGCACGGGTCGGTGCAGCGCGCATCGTGGCGGCGATGGAGCCGCGCAGCAACTCGATGCGCCTTGGCGCGCATGCCGATGCGCTGGCGCCGTCGCTGGATGATGCCGACCTCGTGGTGTTTCTCCAGCGCCCGGAGCTGGCATGGGACGCCGGCAAGGTCATCGAAGGTTTGCGCGGCGAGGGGATCGCGGTTGTCGATGTGGATGCGCTGGTGGCCACGTTGCGCGAGCGGGCGCAAGCGGGCGACCACGTGGTGTTCATGTCCAACGGTGGTTTCGACAATGCGCCACGCCGCTTCCTCGCGACCCTGCTCGACTGACCATCCGCGGCGAGGAATCCGCGATGTCGCCATCGCTGCTGCTGTTGCCCTGCAAGGCCGTCCTCGTTCCGGGCGCGGACTTGACCCTGCGCCTCTCCGATCCAGGGCATCTGGATCTCGTCCGTGAATGCAGCCGCCGCGACGCCGGCTTCGGCATGTGCCTGCTGGATGCGTCGCACCCGGAGGCTGCGGCGACGCTTGCCGCGTACGGCACGCGGGCATGCATCAAGGATTTCTCCACCGGTGGCGATGGCGTGCCGACGCTGCGTGTGCGCGGTGGACGCCGGTTCCAGGTCCGTCATCAGCTACCTGGCGAAAACGGCGTGATCACGGCCCAGGTGGACTGGTGTGATCCGGACCCCGACGATCCGCTGCGGCCCGAACACGCGGTGCTGGGATTGGTGCTCGCGCGCATCCTCGAGCAGGCGGGCATCGATGCAACGCCTGCCCAGATGGACACTGCCGCATGGGTCGGCTGGCGCCTGGCCGACTGGCTGCCATTGTCCGAACTGCAGCGCCAGGAGCTGCTGGCGCAGGACGACCCTTGCGCGCGGCTCGACCGCCTGCTGGTGTTGTTGTCATAGCAGCCGGGTGGCGGCACCTGGCGCATGCTCGCCTACACTGTCGCGATGACGCAGGTGGATGCGGTTGAAATCCAGGCATTGAAGGCCGACAGCTTCGGCCGGATCGCGCTGATGCAGGGACCCGAAGGCCTGTTCGTTCGCCGCGACCTGCGTCATGTGCCGACGTGGCTGCGACTGCCGGCATGGTGGCTGGCGCGACGCGAGGCGGCCGCCCTGCGCTGCATCCAGGGCATGCCGGCGACGCCGCAATTGCTACGCTGGAATGGCAGGGTGCTGGATCGCAGTTACATGGAAGGTGCCGCCATGTACCAGCGACCACCGCGCGGCGACAGGGCGTACTTCGTCAATGCGCGACGGCTGCTGCAGGCCCTGCACCGCCGCGGCGTCGCCCATAACGATCTGGCCAAGGAAGCCAACTGGCTGGTGCTCAGCGACGGCCAGCCCGCGCTGATCGACTTCCAGCTTGCCGTGCGCGGACCACCGCGGGCGCGCTGGATGCGCCTGCTCGCACGCGAGGACCTGCGCCACCTGCTCAAGCACAAGCGCATGTATTGCCCGCAGGCGCTGACTCCCGTCGAGCGGCGCGTGCTGCGCCGACGCTCATGGCTGCGCAATGCCTGGTTCGCCACCGGCAAACCGGTCTATCGCTTCGTGACGCGCAAGCTGCTGCAATGGGAAGACAACGAAGGCCAGGGGCCCAAACCGTAAGGCCCCGGCCACAGCCGGCAAACTCCCAAGCCAAGGATCATCGCGTGAATACACTGTCCGGCAAGACCCTGTTCATCACCGGCGCCTCGCGCGGCATCGGGCGCGCCATCGCGCTGCGCGCCGCACGCGACGGCGCCAACATCGCCATCGCATCCAAGTCCGCCGTCGCCAATCCCAGGCTTCCGGGCACCATCCATAGCGTCGCCGCGGAAGTTCAAGCGGCCGGTGGCCGCGCATTGGCGCTGCAATGCGATATCCGCGACGAGGATGCCGTGCGGGCGTCGGTGGCGGCCACGATCGACACCTTCGGCGGCATCGATATCCTGGTCAACAACGCCAGCGCGATCTGGCTGCGGGGCACGCTCGACACCCCGATGAAGCGCTTCGACCTGATGCAGCAGGTGAACTCGCGCGGCAGTTTCCTGTGCGCGCAGGCCTGCCTGCCATCGCTGTTGCAGGCCCCGAATCCGCACATCCTGACGCTGGCGCCGCCGCCGTCGCTCGACCCCAAGTGGTGGGGCGCGCACACCGGCTACACGCTGGCGAAGATGGGAATGAGTTTCGTCACGCTTGGCCTTGCCGCGGAATTCGGCCCGCAGGGCGTCGCCGTCAATGCCCTGTGGCCGCGCACCGTCATCGCCACCGACGCGATCAACATGATCCCCGGCGTCGATCCAGCATGGTGCCGCAAACCGGACATCGTCGCCGATGCCGCGCACGCCATCCTCGTGCAGCCGGCGAAGGACCTGACCGGCCGGTTCCTGATCGACGAGGACGTGTTGCGGACAGCCGGCGTCACCGACTTTTCGCAGTACGCGATGGATCCTTCGCAGCACCTGCTGCCGGACCTGTTCCTGGATTGAGTGGCACTGCAGAAGCCTGGAGGATACCGATGCGCTACCTGCACACGATGGTGCGAGTCCGCGATCTCGACGCGTCGCTGCGCTTCTACTGCGACGGCCTGGGCCTGCGCGAAGCCCGGCGACAGGACAACGCGCAGGGGAAATACACGTTGGTCTTCCTCAGCGCCGACGAGACACCGGATGCCGAGATCGAGCTGACCTGCAACTGGCCCGCGCCCGATGGCGGGGCGGAGCAGGACTACGGCAGCGCCCGCAACTTCGGCCACCTCGCCTTCCGCGTCGATGACATCTACGCGCTGTGCGCGAAGCTGCAATCCATGGGCGTCACCATCAACCGTCCGCCACGCGACGGCCACATGGCCTTTGTGCGGTCGCCCGACCTGATCTCGATCGAATTGCTGCAGAAGGGCGAGCACTTGCCGCCGCGTGAGCCGTGGGCGTCGATGCCGAATACCGGTAGCTGGTAAGGCGGGCTCAAGCCCGCCATCGCGATTCGATCATCGCGGGCTTGAGCCCGACTACGTCAACGCCTGTCCGAAGTCCGCGATCAGGTCGTCGACATGTTCCAGGCCGACCGAAATCCGCAGCAGGTTCTGCGGCGAGACTGGATGCGCGCCTTCCACCGATGCGCGGTGCTCGATGAGCGACTCGCAGCCGCCCAATG
>JBBRHT010000172.1:0-4754 GCA_038222295.1 Lysobacterales bacterium | reverse complement strand
ATGTTCAGTCGCAGTTCGTTCGCCGAATCGGCGTTGCGGATCGCCTCGTCGTAGCCGATCAGGCCTTCGTTGTAGAGCTCGAACAACGCCCAGTCGAAGGTGCGCATGCCCAGCTCGCGCGACTTGGTCATCACGCCCTTCAGTTCGGTGAACTCGCCCTTGAAGATCTTCTCGGCGATGGTCGGGGTGTTGATCAGGATTTCGATCGCAGCCACGCGACCCTTGCCGTCCTTGGTGCGCACCAGCCGCTGCGACACGATCGCGCGCAGGTTGGCCGACAGGTCCATCAACAACTGCGTGCGGCGCTCTTCCGGGAAGAAATTGATGATGCGTTCCATCGTCTGGCTGGCGCTGTTGGCGTGCAGCGTCGACAGGCACAGGTGACCGGTCTCGGCGAACGCGATTGCGTGTTCCATCGTTTCCGAATCACGGATCTCGCCCACCAGGATCACGTCGGGCGCCTGGCGTAGCGTGTTCTTCAGCGCGTGGTGCCAGGACAGGGTGTCGACGCCGACCTCGCGGTGCGTGATCAGCGACTTCTGCGAGATGTGTGCGTATTCGACCGGATCCTCCACGGTGATGATGTGTCCGGCGGACGTACGGTTGCGGTGGTCGATCATCGCCGCCAGCGACGTCGACTTGCCTGATCCGGTGCCGCCGACGACAAGCACCAGGCCGCGCTTGTTCATCACGACGTCCTTCAGGATCTCCGGCAGGCGCAACTTCTCGAAGTTGGGGATTTCCGCCGCGATCGTGCGCAGCACCATGCCGACGTGGCCCTGCTGCATGAATACATTGACGCGGAACCGCGACAACGCGGGAATCGCGATCGCGAAGTTGCACTCCATCTCCCGCTCGAACTCCTCGCGCTGGCGCTCGTTCATGGTCGCGCGCGCCAGTTGCGCGGTGACCTCGCCCGTGAGCTTGTGCTGCGTCAGCGGCGTCATCGCGCCCTGCAACTTCATGCTCGGCGGGAACTCATTGGCGATGAACAGGTCCGAGCCGCCTGCCTGGCTCATCGCCGTCAGCAGCTTGAGCATGTAGGCACGCGCCTGGTCTTCGGTCAGTGTCGTCATGCGTCACTCGCAGGAAATGAAGAAAGCGCGGGTAGTCAAAGCGCGCCGCGCCGCGAACCAATCACGCTTGCGGCAGGTTGCAACGCGCCGCCGCGCGCGATGCAGCGCGCGTGCCCACGGTTCGTGTCGCCGTTTCGCGGATGCGGCCCGCGGCCTTGTCCGGGCCGCGTCCGCAGGCGCTCGAACGATCACGCGAACGGCTGGCCTTCAGGCGCTCCGCGGTCGAGCTTGTCGGGCAAGGCATCGCCCGCGCCGGCGAAGGACAGCGATACCGAATTCAGGCAATGCCGCTCGCCGGTCGGCGGCGGGCCATCGGGAAACACGTGCCCCAGGTGACTGCCGCAACGCGCGCAGACTTCCTCGTCGCGCACCATGCCGTGGCTGGTGTCGCGCAGGATGCTGATGTGCGCCGGGTCGATCGGCTGGAAGAAGCTCGGCCAGCCGGTGCCCGAGTCGAACTTGGCGCTGGAGCGGAACAGGGGCAGGCCACAGAAGCGGCAGGTGTAGACACCGTCGCGCTTGTTGTCCAGGAACACCCCGCAGAACGCAGCCTCGGTACCGTGCTCCAGCAGCACGCGGCGTTCGTCGCGGCTCAGCCCGGCAACCAGCTGCTGGCGTTGCGCATCGGTGGGTGGGTCCAGGTCGAATGTGCTCATGGTCGTTCCGTCGGGGCACGCGGGTCCGCCCGAGTAAAACACAACGTGGCTCAACGGCCGGTGCCGGAATCGCCGAACCGTGCGCGAATCGACAGTGCGCTGGGCCCACCGGCCATGGTCACGCGCTGTTGCGAGGCCGGTGCCTATCCTGACTCGACGATGAGCGCCCACGCCACTGAAAGCCGCGCGCATGCCGAGGCGTGCAAGCATGCCGACGACAACGCCACCCGTGTGGCCACCGTCGCCCCGGCCGACACCCTCAGTCCCGCCGACCGCTACCAGGAATTGTTCGTCGCGGTGCAGACCACGCGCGTGTTTGCCGACAGCAAGACCTTCGTCGATTGCGCGCCCCTGCGCCCGCCCGAAGCGATCCTCGAGGCGTATCGTGCGACCGCGACACGGCCGGATTTCGACCTGGCGCGCTTCGTCGGGGAGTGCTTCGCACCCGAGGCGCCGCCGGAAGACTGCTATGTGTCCGACCCCGAACAGCCGCTGGTCGCGCATATCGATGGACTGTGGGACGTGCTTACCCGGCATCCGCGCGAACATCCCACGCGCTCGTCGCTGCTGCCGCTACCCAACGCCTACGTGGTGCCGGGCGGCCGCTTCAGCGAGCTGTACTACTGGGATTCTTATTTCACGATGGTGGGACTGGCCGAGAGCGGGCGCGCCGACCTGCTGCGCTGCATGGCGGACAATTTCGCCTACCTGATCGATACCTTCGGCCACGTCCCCAACGGTAACCGCAGTTATTACCTGAGCCGGTCGCAGCCGCCGGTGTTCGCATTGATGGTGGACCTGTTCGAGACGCACGGCATCGGGCCCGCCTTGCGCTACCTGCCGCGGCTGCGCGCCGAACATGCGTTCTGGATGGACGGCGCCGATGCGCTGCGGCCGGGCGAGGCAATGCGCCATTGCGTGCGCATGCCGGACGGCAGCGTGCTCAACCGCTATTGGGACGATCGCGCCGCACCGCGCGAGGAGATGTACCTGGAGGACATCATCACTGCGCGCAGCAGCGCGCGGCCGACCGCGGAGGTCTATCGCGAACTGCGCGCGGCTGCGGCCTCGGGCTGGGATTTCAGTTCGCGCTGGTGCGATGCCGACGGCGGCCTGGCCAGCACGCGCACGACGACATTCCTCCCGGTCGACCTCAACAGTTTCCTGCATGCGCTGGAACTGCAGATCGCGCGGCTGAGCGTCGCCTGCGGGGAGGTGGAAGCCGCTGCCACGTACCAACAACGGGCGCGGGCACGCCACCGCGCGATCGACCGTTGGTTGTGGAACGACGCGCAGGGCGGATACGTGGACTTCGACCTGCTGCGTGACCGGCCGCGCGATCTCTGCGCAGCGACGACGACGCCGTTGTTCGTGGGCATCGCCAGCGACGCCCAGGCGGCCCGTGTCGCCGACGCCGTGCGCACGCGACTGCTGCGCGATGGCGGCGTTGCCACCACCCTCGTCGACAGTGGCCAGCAGTGGGACCAGCCGAACGGCTGGGCGCCGCTGCAATGGCTCGCGATCCGCGGTCTAGCGCGCTACGGCCATGCGCAACTGTCGCGCGAGATCGGCCGGCGCTGGTTGCAGACGGTCGGCAACGTGTACGAGCGCGAGAGCAAGCTGGTCGAGAAATACACGCTGGACATTTCGCCGGGAGGGGCGATCGGTGGCGGCGGCGGCGAGTATCCGCTGCAGGATGGATTCGGATGGACCAACGGGGTGACGCGCAAGCTGATGCACGAGGAACCGGGCCATCCCGTGCATCACGCGCGCGCCGGTGCGATCGGCAAGGCTGGACGAGTGGTGCGCCGGCCATGACATCGCAGCGCGCAGGCGTGCTTCCGCTTCGCGCTTCTTTGACGTGGCGGCGCCCTAACGTGTTGCTTCCTGACAACGGGAACCGGTGATGCTCGAGCGCCTTCCAGCACGCGTCGGCCACGCCTTGCGCGGCCTGCGTCCCGGGCTGGACAAGATCTTCATCAACGATGCGTCGATCGCCGGCTCGCAGGCCCTGCCGGTGCACAGTCGCGCATTCGCCGATGGTGCCGCGCTGCCACTGCGCTACACCGCCGATGGGGAGGGCCTGTCACCGCCGATCCAGTGGCATGGGGTGCCCGACGCCACCCGCAGCATGGCCGTGTTGATCGAGGATGCGGACAGCCCCACGCCGCGGCCCCTGGTGCACGGCATCGTCTGGAACCTGCCAGGCGAGGATGGCGTGCTGGGCGAAGGGGTCCTGAACGCCATGGCCGCGACCGGCAGCCCTGACCTTGGTCGCAACTCCTACCTGCAGCATGCCTACCTGCCGCCCGATCCGCCGCCCGGACATGGGCGGCACCGGTACGCCTTCCAGGTCTTCGCGCTTGATTGCGCGCCTGCCCGCGGCGAGGCGCCCGGTCGCGGCAAGCTCCTGGACTTGCTGCGCGGACATGCGTTGGCCAGCGGCGTGCTGGTCGGGACCTACCAGCGCGACCGCCCGTCGTGACTGGCGCGCCTGCGGCGCAAGCCGCGGGTTATCGATCCATGGTTTGCACTACCCTTGCCGTCAGCGGCGGCGGCAGGCGCCCCCGCGCCCGAGCAACGTCAGGACCTGGGGATGCAATGGCGATCCGGCGCGAACTGTTTGCAGGAGAAGTGCTGTATCGGCAAGGCGAGCCGTCGGACTGCGCGTGGCTGGTCGAGCGCGGCAGCGTCGAGCTCGTCTCGGTACAGGGCCGGCGCGAAATCAGCCACGGCCTGCTCGGCCCGGGCGAGCTGATCGGCGAGCTCGGCATGCTCGATGGCGCGCCACGCAGCGCGACTGCGATCGCGCGCGGCGATGCGGTGCTGCTGGCGATCGAACACGACCAGTTCCTCGATCGCCTGGAAAGCGGCGATCCGATCGTCCGCACCCTGGTCGCCAGCCTGTTGCGACGCACCCGCAGCATCATCGCCAGCCTGCCCGCCGACACCGCGTTGCCGGCGGAGGACGTGTCGGTCAGCGATGCGGCCGAACGCGGCGGCATCGAGAAGATCCGCCTAG